>JANYBR010000501.1 GCA_025360685.1 Pseudomonadota bacterium | reverse complement strand
AAAAGGTGCTGCGCGATCGCGGCCTGCGCTATGTCGCCGAGTTGGGGCGCACAGATGTCAAGGTCCAGACTACTGTCCGCCGCAAACTGCCCGAATTCATCGCAGAGCCGGACGAGCCGAAATTCGCGCGGGCAGCGATGGCGATACTCGAGCGTGCGCACGGGATTCCGGCAACGTCCGGTCGCCTTGGCGAAGAAGAGCGGGTGAAACTGGAAATCTTGCTGGCCGAGCTTCAGCAACTGAAGGGTCGGATACGCAGTGCGCTGCCGCGACCGAGGGCTTGAGGCATCGGTGCGAGGGCGCAAAACGCGGCGTTTGCCCACGCGCGGGTCGCCGACTATAGTCCGCGGCCTCTCGCGAACCGGTAACCTCGATCCGGCGGATACGTACTCCGAGCGAAGCGGAAATTGGATACGGAGCGTGGCGCAGCCTGGTTAGCGCACCAGTCTGGGGGACTGGGGGTCGTGGGTTCAAATCCCGCCGCTCCGACCAATAGCGCCGCCGTGTTATCTATCCGGCGACGCGTCGCGTGTTTTTCAAGTCGACTGCTACCGACATCGAAGGCGACGGTCGCGGAGCAAACCTAAAGCTCCGGTTTGCTGGCTAGTACAAATCATGCGGCAATTTTTTCCCGCGAATAGCGAGGCCCCGGTCACCCACCGGCGCTGCCCGCCCAGTGCCGCCACATTTGGGGCACTTCGGCGCATTTATCTTTGATCCCTGCGCCCCGGCTCTCACACTGGCTCGAGGTGCCTTTCCTGTGCCTCCGCAGGCCGGACATTTGCCGTCATTCCCCGCAGGCTTCAATTTCTTGAGTATCATCCTGTTGATCCGGTTCGACCATGGCTCGACGAATCCCATTTTGGGTGTGAGTGTATCAAGACTTCGACTGGTCGGCCGCGACGCATTAAGTCAAAGGCGATCAACTTCGGTATGGCTCGAGTTGGCCTTCGGCCAGTCAATCGAACCGTCCGATCCGAATGGCACCAGGACAGGAGAGCGTTGATGGGGCCGATGAACCGATTTTGGACATTATCCGGCAAGCCGTTGGGCGCCTGGCCCGACGCAGACACATTTGCATTGCGCGAGGGGCCGATCCCGGTCCCGGGACCGGGACAGGCACTGACTCGGACGATCTACGTTTCGCTCGATCCTTATCAATGGGGCTACAAGAAACGGGGGGTCGAGGCGCCAGGCGCGCCGTGCCATGCCCGCACAGTCGCCCAAGTGACACAGAGTCAAATGGCCGGCTTCGCAGTCGGCGACTTGGTGTTCAACACCAACGGCTGGGCTGAATACGGCCTGATGGGCGAGGGCGTGGCGAGGCCGTCCTACATGATCCCGCGCAAGCTCGATCCGGCCCAGGGACGAATTTCGCAAGCCGTCGGCGTGTTGGGAATGCTCGGCCTTACCGCCTATGCCGGGATGGTACTGATGGGCGACCCCAAACCCGGCGAGACGGCGGTGGTGTCCGCGGCCTCCGGCGGAGTGGGGCAAATCGCCGGCCAACTCGCCCGGTTGCGCGGCGCGCGCGTCGTGGGTATCGCGGGACGCGAGCAGAAATGCCGGTACGTAGTCGACGAGCTGCGCTTCGATGCCTGCGTCTCGCATTTAAGCCCGACATTCGCACGGGATCTGAAGGCGGCCTGCCCGACCGGTGTCGACGTCTATTTCGAGAATGTGGGCGGCGCGCTGTTCGATGCGGTCCTGCCTCTGTTCAAACAGGGCGCACGGATGACGATATGCGGCCTGATTGCGCACTACGGCGACGCGCCGGGGGCAGACGCAAGGGCGGCATTGATGAAGCGCGGCGAGTGCATCTTCCATGATCGCGGCGTGAACGTCCGCGATCTTTTCGTTGGCGACTTTGTCGCCAGCAGCCACGATACATTCTTGGCGGAGATGACCCCTAAGGTAGCCGCAGGTGAGATCAAATACCGCGAAGACATTCGACAGCACATTGAGAACCTGCCCGCCTGCTTCGCCGAGATGCTGCGCGGTGACAATTTCGGTAAAATGCTGGTGCAGTTGGCGGTCGATCCGACTCGATAACTCGCCCGGGCCAGAGTTCACACTGGCCGATTGTGAGGTCGGACTCGATACGAACTTTCCGTTCTGATGTCGGCTGCCTTTGCGGTTCTCGTCCAGAGGGCAGACTCTTCTTGATGCCGCAGGTGATTCGCGGCGCCGGGGGGCGGACATGGCTGCGCATGATGATCGCGATCAAATCGAATTCCGCAATGCGCGCGCGGTGCAACAGGAGCGTCCCGGTGTAAGGCTGCACAACGCCGCGCACCTTGTCTTGCAGCGTTCTCGGCGCGGAATCGCGAATATCCTTCTTACAGAATGGCGGCGCTGCGAAATGGGTACCAACCACATCGTCTGCTTCGGCGTTTGGCGCGAAGGTACGCGTCGACAGAAGCGTCGGCTGAATCGGACGGGTGCCACGCGATGGCACAAACCCTTTGTGCCAAGGAGCACCGGTAGAAGCTAGGCAAGAACGTCGGCCGATTCCTTGTGCCGGCGAAACCAGATTGCGGCATAGGTGCAGGTCGGAGTGATCTTGAGCCCTTCGGCGCGGGCCTTCTCCACTATTCCTCGCATCAGGCGTCCAGCGGTTCCCGCTCCGCGCAGCGCGAGCGGTGCTTCGACATGCGGGATAATCACGTGCTCACCGACGCGGCGGTAGTTGGCGAACGCGACCAAGCCTTTTTCTTCGAGCTCAAAGCGATGCAGGTAAGTGTTGTCCGTAACGCTCATGTGAATCCGACCGGCTGCGATTGCCTTTCGCGGTCTGGCGAACCGCTTCGCCTCCGGTCCCATAAAAAGAACGGTGCATAGTAGACCGCCGTCGACAACAGTCCCAGGCCGACGAGGAGCGGAATATACCAGGGCCAGTCGGGCATGAAATCGAATATCGTCGCGAACGGTGGCTTGGCGCGGAGGAAGGCGTAGTTCGCGCCAAGAATCCAGTCGAAAAAGCCGGCGATGGCCGCGTAGAACAGCGACCACCCGATGACACGCGGAAGTGAAGCGGGATAGGGGCGCCAGCCAAGGCCGAATGTCATGTAGAGCACGGCGGCTATAATGCCTCCGTGGAAGACGAAGAAGAGAACAAATTCGATATCCGGAAAATCGTAGATGACATCCGGGGTCATCATGCCCTGCAGTGTGCCGGCGAGCGCCCAGAAGTAGGAAAGCTCGTATGTCCGCTGATTGGGATAAATGAGAGTAGCCACGGTGGCAACTGTCGCCCAGTCGCACAAGTTCAGCGGCAATTCGTTGCCAGGCCCGAGCCAGCGTTTTTCGTAGAGCAGAAACATCCAGGCGCACCAGTTTGCGATCATCAGCGCGGCGAACGACCAGCGCAAAATCCGGTCGAAGTCTCGATGCGCGCGTGGCCGAATTGCCGCCGCCGCCGCGACGGGAAGCACGAACGCCGAAACCAAGGCAATCAGATGTGGTCCGCCGAAGAGGACGAACGGTACGTTCACTTGGTCAGACCCGCACCATCAGCTTGCCGCGGTTCTGGCCTGCGAACATTCCGGCGAGCGCGGACGGCATCTTGTCGAAGCCTTCAACCACGTCCACCGCGGCCTTGATCTTGCCTTCGGTGACCCACTTCGCCAGCGCAGTGTCCGCCTCGCGTTTGCGATTGTAGAAATCGGACACGATGAAGCCTTCCATCCGGATGCGCTTGGTTACCAGCAAGCCCGGCACGCCGGCAGGCCCAGGCGTCGGAGTGGCCGTGTCGTAGTTGGAGATTGCGCCGCAGCAGGCAACACGGCCCCAGACGTTCATGCGCGACAAGGCCGCGGCGAGGACTTCGCCCCCTGTGTTGTCGAAATAAACGTCCACACCGTTCGGGCAAGCCTCCTTGATGGCCTTGTGCAGATTGCCGGACTTGTAGTCGACAGCCGCATCGAAACCGAGTTCGCTCACCAGCCATTTGCATTTGTCCGCACTGCTCGTGGTCCCGACCACACGGCAGCCCATCAGCTTGGCGATCTGGCCCGCGATAGTTCCGACCGCGCCGGCCGCGCCGGAGACCAGGACCGTTTCGCCGGGACGTGGCCTACCGACCTCGAGCAAACCAAAATAGGCGGTGAGGCCCGTGATGCCGAGCGCACCAAGGATGTGCTCGGGCTTGTGACGCTTGTCGTGCTTGGTGAGCGTGCGCGCGGGCAGGGCGGCATATTGCTGCCAGCCATAGTCGCCGCTCACAAGATCGCCAGGTTCGAAATTCCTGGCGTTCGACACCACGACTTCGCCGATCCCCCATCCGGCCATGACCTCACCAGGATTGAGCATGGGTCGATAGGTGGGCCCGATCATCCAGGCGCGGCTTGCCGGATCGAGCGATAGCAAGGTCGTTCGGACCAAAACTTCGCCCTCCTTTGGCTGCGGCATTGCCGCTTCCTGGAGGCTGAAATTGGTGGGGCTCACTTGGGCATTGGGTTTGCTCGCATATATCCATTGCTTATTCATGGTCATACGTCGTCTCCCGATCCGGCTCTTGCGTTGACTTTGCTGTCCGCAATTTCCGATCCTGAAACAGAAAAGTGGAGGACGCCATGAAATACCGCAAGCTGGGTGCAAGCGACTTGAATGTCTCGGAGATTTCGCTGGGTTCCTGGCTCACCTACGGGGTCGGGGTCGAGAAGGAAAAGGCCGTTGCCTGCGTGAACCGGGCGTTCGAATTGGGCATCAATTTCATTGACACGGCCAACGTGTATGGGCGCGGCGCGGCGGAGAGCGTGCTCGGCGAGGCGCTGGCCAGCCGACCGCGCAACACCTATGTGCTGGCAACCAAAGCGTTCGGAGACATGGGGGACGGCAATCAAGGTCTGTCACGCGTGCAGATCGAAAAGCAGCTTGATGCCTCGCTCAAGCGCCTGCGAACCGATTTCGTCGATCTGTATCAATGCCACCGTTACGATACGAACACTCCGCTTGCCGAAACGATGGAAGCGCTGACCCGCGCGGTGAAGAGCGGCAAGGTCCGCTATCTTGGATTCTCAGAATGGTCGCCGCAGAACATCGAAGACGCGATCGCTATGGCGACTGTAGAACGCTTTGTCTCCAGCCAGCCGCAATACTCCTTGCTGTGGCGGCGTCCCGAGGCGAAAGTCATTCCGATCTGTTCGCGCAACGGTATTTCACAGATTGTCTGGTCGCCGCTGGCACAGGGCGTGCTGACTGGCAAATACGACCCCAACGCGTCGCCGCCTCCCGGGACGCGAGCGACATCAGACAATATGGGTGGCGCAATCACGCGCTGGATGGAAAAGCCCGTTCTCGAGGCTGTGCAAAAGTTGAAGCCAATCGCTAAAGAGGCAGGCCTGACCATGGGTCAGTTCGCACTCGCCTGGGTGCTGCGCGAGCCGAATGTGGCCTCAGCCATCGTCGGTGCCAGCCGCCCCGAACAGCTTGATGAGAATGCCAAGGCCAGCGGCGCGAAGGTCGATCAGTCGCTTTTTGCCAGAGCTGAAGCGATTGTGGCGGAGGCGCTGCCAAGGCGCGCCTGATTTGTAACGACCAATTCGCCCTTCCCTAGGGGAATAAACCGAACGGACTTGCGCCGCACAGCGCGGCGCTGTTTGCTGCCGCACAATTCAGGGAGACTTGGTCATGTCAGCCGCAGGCGCCGCAGTCAAACCCGCACCGACCACCAAGGGCGCGGTACCATTTCTTGTAATTCCCAAGGAGGGCGAGCCCTATCTTGCCGGCTCGAAGTGCGGAAAATGCGGCGAAGTCGTCGCCGGCTCGCGCGAAGTCTGCGGCAAGTGCGGCGCCCGCAAGACCATGCAGCACGTCAAGCTCGGCACAACGGGAAAACTCTACAACTACACGGTTGTGTACCGGAATTTTCCCGGCGTGCCTGTGCCGTTCATCTCGGCGATCGTCGACATCGACGGTGGCGGTACGTTGAAGGGAAATCTGCTCGGCGTCGAACCCGTACCGGAAAAGATAAAGTTCGACCTGCCGGTGAATATCGTCATCCGTCAGGTGCCACAGAAGGACAAGGACGGAAATTCCTATCTAGCCTATTTCTTCGAACCCAGGTCCTAAGGAGAACACGATGAGCAACGACGTCTATGTCGTAGGAACCGACATGATCAAGTTCGGGCGGTTTCCCGAACGCACCGTGCCCGAACTGGGCGCGCAGGCCGCGCTGATGGCGCTGGACGACTGCGGACTGACGATCCAGGACATGCAGGCTCTGTACAGCGGAAACCTGTTCGAGGCTTCGGGCGGTGTCGGCCAGCGCATTCTGCGCGAGATCGGCCAGACGGGCATTCCGGTCGTGAATACGGCAAACGCCTGCGCCACGGGCGCAACCGCGTTCCGCGAAGGCTGGATGGCCATCAAGGCGGGCGTCTACGACATCGTGCTGTGCGTCGGATGCGAGCAGATGGGCAGTGGACTGCTCGGCGGCGCCGGTGGCGGCAAGGGCATCCCGACCGAGGGATTGCTGGGTTCCGGCACGATGCCGAGCGTGTTCGCGCATGTCGGGCTCGAGCACACACGCAAGTACGGCACGACCTTTGAACAGTTTGCGAAGGTTTCGGTGAAGAACCATCATCACTCGACCTTGAATCCAAAGGCGATGTACCAGAAGGAAACGCCGTTGGAAGAAGTGATGGGCGCGGAGATGATCTCCTATCCCAACACCAAGCTGATGTGCTCGGTGAACGTCGACGGATCGGCAGCAGCAGTTCTCTGTTCCGAGAAGAAGGCCAAGGAACTGGGCCTGATGGGCCGCGCGGTGAAGGTTCGTGCGTCGGCGCTTTCGAGCGATCCCTACACGTCGCGCAATATCGCCATGATGGACTTTAACGCCGTCACGCGACTAGCGGCCAAGACTGCTTATGAAATGGCCGCCCTTGGGCCCGACGATGTCGACCTGATCGAATTGCATGACTGCTTCGCCACCGCCGAGATCGTGCACTATGAAAATCTCGGCCTGTGCAAGGACGGCGATGCCGGGCGGATGATCGACTCCGGCGCAACGCAACTCGGTGGACGGATCCCTGTGAATGTTTCCGGCGGCTTGCTCTCGAAAGGTCACCCGCTGGGCGCCACCGGTATCGCCAACATCTATGAGGTGACAACGCACCTTCGCGGCGAGGCGGGAAACCGCCAGGTCGACGGCGCGCGCATCGGCCTGACCCATGTGGTGGGCGCCGGAAGTGCTTGCGCGGTGCACATTCTGGAGAAGGTTCAGTAGGCCGCTATTGCATTTCGCAGACAAGTGGGCGCGGCAGAGATAGTCTCTGCCGCGTTTCAATTTGGGGGAAGTCGTGAGACGGTATTTTGGTTTCATTTTTGCACTGTTGCTCGCCGCATCGCCGGCGTGGGCCACTGAGCGAACGGTAATCGTCGTGCTGTTCGACGGCTTTTCTCCGGCCGAGCTGGATGCGGCGCATCCGACGCCGAATTTGGACCGGCTGAGGCAAGAGGGCGCCTGGTCGCGGCACTTGGTGCCGGCCTTTCCGACAATCTCGCTCATAAATCATACGACCTTCGAGACCGGCTGCTGGCCCGAACACCACGGCATCGTGTCGAATGCCTTCATCGATCCGAAAATCGGCCGTTTCGGCGGCGATGATGTGGACGACGGCGACGGGGCCTGGCGCACGGGCTGCGAGACGATGTGGGACGCGGCGGAGCGTCAGGGTGTACGCACCGCCGCGCTGAATTTCATCGGCCGATGGTCGAGCAAGACAGGCTATCGCTCGGCTTACGCCAACCATGAAGTGCCATGGAAGAAGCACGAGTCCGACGACACAATCGTCGGGCGCGCTCTGACTCTGCTGCGCGACAATGG
>JANYBR010000481.1 GCA_025360685.1 Pseudomonadota bacterium | reverse complement strand
CCATTGTGTAACGCGTATCGGGGCGTTGCAGATAGTTGAACGGCGCAAAGTTGTAGAAGCCGCTATTGTTGGCGAATTGTCGAGCGGGTGGGGCTCCGCCGCTACCGGTGGCGCCGGAAGTGGTCGTTGCTTTGAAGCTGGTAAAGTCGAACTCTTGGCCACCGTTGCCGAAAATGGATTCGCTGCTCCCTGGCCCGACATCGTTAGGGACAAAAGTTCGAGTGCCGACCCAGCCAAGATGATTAAAGCCGAGGTCGAGGCTGGTAAAACGACCGTCCGGACGCGTGCTCGAACCCGAGCAGTTGAACCAGGGGAAGATCGTGCCGCTGGTGTTCGTTGCCAAGGCGCAGGCCGAGAAGTCGCGCGTGTCCTGTGTAATTGGCTGCGAAGAGCGATAGCCAGCATAAGCTGTGAGGTTGCCTTTGCCGTTCGGCGAGTTCACGCCAATGATGAACGTCGCATCGCCGGCGGTGCCGTCGAAAACTGACCTCGGGGCGAGAGTTACAGGGGACAAATCAACGCCACCGCAGACCGGAGTCGTCGGCGCGCAAGATCCATCCTGGAGTGTGCGGATGATGTTGGAGTTGTGATGCCACGCGCTGCTGAGAGTACCGTCGACTTCGACGCCCTCAAAATCTTTGCGCATGATGAAGTTGACAACGCCAGCCAGGGCGTCCGAACCATAGACGGCCGATGCACCGCCGGTCACGACTTCGACGTGATCGATAAGGGCAGCGGGGATCTGGTTCAGGTCGGCCACAGGTGAAGCGGAGTCCGACGGCATCAGACGCTTACCGTCCATCAGGACGAGGGTGCGTTTGGCGCCGAGGCCGCGTAGGTCGACGTTGGCTGTGCCGGTCGCGCCATTCGACGCGGTCGAGGCTTGGTCAGCGAAAACCGAGGGCAGCTGGTTCAAGAAGTCTTCGACGCGCGTAGTGCCAGTCTGCTGGATTTGCGTCTGCGAAAGGGTTGTTAGCGGAGAGCTCGAGGTGAGGTTTGCCTGGGGAATACGCGAACCAGTGACCACGACGGTCTCGACTTCAGCGGCCTTCGCAGCCGCTACCATGCTGAGAGCCGACGCCGTTGCGGCACCGACCAGCAGCGCCATCTTCAGGCTGTTTTTGCTTTGAGTTTGAAACACTTAAGCCCCCTTGGGTTGTTGGTCGTTGGCACGACCTAATCCGTGGAGCGCATGTCCGTTTGGCCCAAACGCGTGAATCGCGCCGAACGTCCTGCCCCTCACCGCAAGCTAGGCAGTTTGTAAAAACAGGTCAAAAAGAAAACCCTTCGCGGGTCACTATTTCCCAAAAACGATCAGCGACTGTGGCATTTAGGTTTCAATTGCCCCTCGCAAACGTGTCGGGCAGGTCGGGTTCAAACTAAGATAGCAGGTTCAATTGGTTAACAGGCCGAGTCTTCCGGAACGGCGAATCGGTCGAGGACGGAATTTAGGGTAGAGCTAACCAAAGTTTCTGAGGCGTTAAGCGGATGCTGAGGTGGGTGGCGTTGTGTGCTGAAAGTTTCGACTAGGGTGAGGCGAACAATCCGAATTCGCGGTGAAAATTTATGACGATGAGAACGGGTCAATTATCGGCTGAAGACATTGCGGCTCTGCCGCCCGCCCAGCAATTGCTGTTAATCGATCGGGCGCGCCGAGCGGGGCAGGTTGGGGAGGCCGAACGGCTCTGTCAGGGCCTCATCGCAAAACATCCCAGCGATCTCGGCGCTCTCAACGCAATGGGCTTGTTGTTGAAGGACCGCGGCAATCTTGCTGAGGCAGAACGCTTCATGCGGCGCGCGCTCGCCGCCGCGCCAAAAAATGCCGCGCTGTACAATAATCTTGGCAACATCTTGCGAGGGCGGAACGATAAGGTCGCGAGCGAAAACGCCTACCGGAAGGCCATTTCGCTGCAGCCCGACTATCCAGAAGCGTTCAACAATTTGGGTATCACGCTGGCGGAAGCGGGCCAGCACGACGAGGCTCTGGGATTGTTGCGGCATGCCACCACGTTGCGTCCAACCTATGTCGAAGCCTGGACACAATCGGGCAAATTGCTCAGCGAAATGGATCGGCTTTCCGACGCACTGGAAGACTTGGACAAGGCTCTAACGATCAATCCCAACCATTTTGCAGCGCTCTTGTATCGCGGAATCGTTCTCTCAGGATTGGAGCGCGCCGATGAGGCGATCACTGCGCTGCGGTCGGCGGTCTCAATGCAGCCTGAGAGCCGCGAAGTCCGCCTCGCGCTCGCGAATGCCTATGCGCGCGCTGGCAAGAATGAGCTAGCATTGGAGGGCTACGCCAAAGTTATTGAGTTGGCTCCCGAATTTTTGCCAGCCCACTATGCCTACAATTCACTCGCCTGGACGATGGGCCGGAAGGAACTCACCCTCGTGTCCTATGCCACCGCACGGGCACGCGTCGGTGACAAGCCGGACCTGCTTGTTGCGGAAGCCGAGCAGCGTCTACGGCAGGAAGATTCTGCCGGGGCCGAGATTTTGCTGCGCAATGCGCTCTCCATCGCGCCAGAGAGAGGCGATGTCGCGAACGCACTGGCCCGATCTTTGTACAACCAGAACCGAGTTTCAGAGGGCATCGAGATCCTGCAAAATGTACTGCAATCGGAACCCCAGTCCATCGTTCATCGGCGCGAGTTGGGAATCGCACTCTTGCGCACTGGTCAACCGCTGGCCGCGCGACAAGTGCTTGAAGAAGCGTTGCGGATTGATCCTTTCGACCAGTTGATCCTGGCGTTTTTGGCACTCGCTTATCGCGAGCTGGACGACAGCAGGCTGGGCCGTTTGGTGGATGCGGAAAATTACGTGCGTGTTTTCGACGTCCCGGCGCCGGCGGGTTTTGTCGATGTTGCTGCCTTCAATCGCGCGCTTGGCGAGGAATTGGTCACCCTGCACAACCGCAAGCAAGAGCCCTTCGATCAAACCTTGCGCGGCGGCACGCAAACTGTTGGCCACTTGTTCGTCAATAAAGGTCGAGCGATTCAAATGCTGCGCGAACAGATCAGCAATATCGTGGCACAATTTATCCAGGAGCTGCCGGACGATCCCTCGCATCCATTTCTGGCCCGCAAGGAGTCAAAATTCACATATGCAGGCGCATGGTCATGCCAGCTGCGCTCAAGTGGATTTCACGCCAATCATGTGCACCATCAAGGCTGGATTAGCTCGGCCTACTACGTGGCCGTGCCCGACGAAGTGGCTGACGAAACGGTGAAGCAGGGTTGGCTTAAATTTGGCGAATCGAACATGCGACTCGGAGCGCGTGACAAAGCCAGTCGTCTGGTCAAACCTGCCGTCGGCAAGCTGGCGCTTTTCCCGTCCTATTTCTGGCACGGCACGGTGCCTTTCACCTCGGATGCCACGCGCCTGACGGTGGCGTTCGACGTAGTTCCCGGGTTCACTTCCCCCATCGCGCCAGGTCGCTAACGGTACTAGATTGCCAAGTCGACGCGGAACTAGGAAATTTGCTGAAACCTATGTCGCCCAAACTCAAGACAGATATTGCGATCGAGCAACTAAATTTCGAGGCGGCCCTCAAAGAGCTGGAGGGTATCGTAAAGCGCCTGGAAGACGGCGACGTCGATCTGGAGGATTCGATCGCGCTCTATGAGCGCGGCCAGGCCCTCAAATCCCACTGCGAAAAGAAGCTAAAATCTGCCGAAAGCCGCCTGGAAAAGATCGTCCGAGGCGCCAGTGGCACCATCGGCACCGAACCGGCGGATCTGGGATAAACTTGATTTGGTGGCCAAAAAGGCCGAGCTTTTCCGCATTGCAACAGAAATCAGGCGCTCGAGCGCCCGGAGATCGATTGACGATGGGTCTGCCTACAAAAACGCCACTTCTGGACTCGGTCAGCGAACCGCATCAGCTGCGCGCGCTCCACAAGCGCGACCTGCGCCAGTTCGCCGACGAGCTGCGCAAGGAAACGATTGACGTCGTGTCGGTAACGGGCGGCCATCTCGGCGCGGGCCTCGGCGTCGTCGAACTTACGGTAGCGCTGCACTACGTATTCGACACGCCCAAGGACAAGATCATCTGGGACGTCGGCCACCAAGCCTATCCGCACAAGATCCTCACTGGCCGCCGCTCGCGGATGCGCACCTTGCGTCAAGGCGGGGGATTGTCCGGCTTCACCAAGCGTGCC
>JANYBR010000452.1 GCA_025360685.1 Pseudomonadota bacterium | reverse complement strand
GGGGGCCCCCCACCCGGCCGGGCCATGACAGCCAGAGAACGGCAAATGACATACTACGCCCCAGAATTGTCCTCTCCGCCGAGCTAGGCTTTCGCAGCAGCGCCATGAACGGGAGAGTGCGATGCATGTCGGCATGGGAGTGATTTTTCAGGCAACCGATCCAAAGCGGACGGACCATGACGTCTATAACGCCGAACTGAAGCTCGGCGACCTCGCCGAACCGCTAGGTTTCGACTCGATCTGGGGCGTGGAGCACCACTTCACCGACTACACGATGTGCCCGGACGTGCTGCAATATCTCAGCTACTTCGCCGGCCGCACCAGCAAGATCCAACTCGGCTCGATGGTCGTGGTCCTGCCCTGGCACGATCCGATGCGCGTGGCCGAACAAATCTCGGTGCTCGACCAGCAGTCGAACGGACGCTTCATCTTCGGCATGGGCCGCGGCCTTGGGCGCGTCGAGTTCGAAGGCTTCGGCGTCGACCAGAACAATGCGCGCGAGATCTTCGTCGAATCCGCCCAGATGCTGCTCGAAGGCCTAGAGCGCGGCTGGTGCGAGTTCGAAGGCAAGTTCATCCATCAGAAGCGCCGCGACATCCGCCCGCGCCCGTTCAAGAGCTTCAAGGGCCGCACTTATGCCGCCGCCGTGTCGCCGGAATCGTCGGAGATCATGGCCAGACTCGGCGTCGGGCTGCTCATCATCCCGCAGAAGCCGTGGGACGCGGTCGTCGCGGAAATGTCGAACTACCGGCGCATCTATGCCGAGGTAAATCATGCAGAAGCGCCGCCGCCGATCCTGGCGGGCTGGGTGTTCTGCGACAGGGACGCGGGCCGCGCCGAGGCGATGGCGCGCGAATATATCGGCGGCTACTGGAACACCGTACTCAAGCACTACGAGCTGGTCGGCGATCATCTGACCAAGACCAAGGGCTATGAGAGCTACGGCGCCATGCAGAAGATGGTCGCCGAGCCCGGCGGGCGCGACGCCATGATCGACTTCTTCCTCGGGCTGCAGATCTACGGCACGCCGGACCAGTGCCATGAGCGTATCGTCGACTTCGCGGCACGGCTTGGTGCCGAGACGTTCACCGGCGTCTTCTCCTATGCCGGCATGCCGTACGAGTTGGCCGAGAACAGCCTGCGGCTGTTCGCGTCCGAGGTGGTGCCGCGCCTGAAGGCGCATGAGCCGGCGCGGGCGAAAGCCGCCGAATAATCCGCCCGTGGCGACGCCCACCGAGGTTCGCAAGTTCATTCTCGCCCTGGAGGGCGTGACGGAGATCGATCATTTCGCGCGGCCGGCGTGGCGCACCGCCAAACGCATCTTCGCGGTGCTGCGGCCCGACGGGCTTTATCTGAACCTCGACGACCAGCGGAAGGAATTTCTATTCGAGGCCGATCCGAAGATTTTCGTAAAGTACATGTGGGGCAAGCGGGCCAATGTCATCGTGCAGGTCGACAAGATCGGCAAACGTGAGCTGGAAGCGCTGATCACCGAAGCGTGGGAGAAGAACCGGCCTGTGGCGAAGAAAGCCAAGGCGCGCAAGAGAGCTAATGCGCGCTGATTTCCGATTTCACTGCGCCGATAGTGTAAGGATTTGGCGCACTCTCCATTCAGTTCGGCCCCGCTTGTCATCCCGGTCAAGCTCGCGAAGCGAGCGCCGAACCGGGACCCATGGTGACGTGTCTCAATGGGTCCCGGAACTCGCTGCGCTCGTCCGGGATGACAATCTTCGTGTGTTCCTACAGGAAACGAAATTCTCGCTAGCTCCGCCCGATAAATCGCAGCATGTCATCGCGCAATGTGGTGTTGCCGCGAAAACCGTGTGCCAGCGATAGGATGATGCCCAGATGGCCGGCGCCCTTGTACTCGATGAGTTCGACCGCGTTGCCCGCCTCGCGCAGGCGTTGCGCCATGCGGCGCGAGTTGCCCGCGCCAACCGTCGTGTCCGCTGTTCCATGGGCGAGCAGCATCGGCGGCGTGCGGTTCCGAGCGTACTTGATCGGCTGCGTCGCCATCACCCGGTCGCCGCCGAAGATGTCGACCAGAACCGGATCGTAAAGCGGCAGGAAATCATAGGGCCCAGAGACTCCGATGACTCCGCGGATCCAGTTGGAATCGGTTCGCGCCGCGCCGAGATAGGCGGGATCGCAGGCCAGCATGGCGGCGACGTACGCGCCGGCCGAATGGCCGCTGAGGAACAGGCGTGCCGGATCGCCGCCATGTTCGGCCACGCGCTCATGCACGAAGCGCAACGCCTGCGCGCCATCGGCCACGAAGTCCGGATACTTCACCTGCGGATAGAGCCGATAGTCGGCGACCGCCGCGATGATGCCGGCACTGGCGAACGCCTGGCCGAAGGCGCGGTAGATATCCTTGCTGCCGCTCTGCCAGCTGCCGCCATAGAAGAACAGGATCACCGGCGCCGGCGCGTTCAGTGCGTCCGGGACGTAGAGATCGAGGCGCATACGCGGATCGTCGCCATAGGCAATATCGCGCCGGACGCCATAGCCGGACTTGGGAATGGAGAGGTTGAAAAGCGGTGCGCCGGCAGACAGCGCGCCGCTGCCCGCGACCGCGAGGAGATGGGAGAACAATCGGGCCGGAATACTGGGCATGGTGGAAACTGCGATGGCCCTCGCCGTACGACAAGCTCATAGTTCGATAAGTTCGTGGTTCGACAAGCTCACCATGAGGACCTTGGTTTGAACCTCATCCTGAGCCCGTCGAAGGATGGATGGCAGGTTCTGAAAGAGACGCAATCCTGCAACCGCACAATCCGAATATACTAAACTATTTCAATGCTTTATTACTCATGCGCCGCGCCGCTTGCAGCCCGGTTGCATGGGCAGGCGCCATCCGCTAAAAGCGCCGCCTTCCGGCTTCGCACGTCGTCAAGGGCCGGAAAGTCCAAGGAATTCCCGCGATGCGTGAGACCCAGCAACTGCGCGCCGAGCCGCGCACCGGCACCGGCAAGGGCCCGGCTTTTCAGATCCGCCAGAAGGGCCATGTGCCCGGCGTGATCTATGGCGGCGATACGGCGCCGCAGAATGTCTCCGTCGATTTCCGCACGCTTGAGCGTCACGTCGAGACCGGCACGTTCCTGACGACGCTGTTCATGCTCGAGGTCGACGGCAAGAAGACGCGCGTGATCCCGAAGGATCTGCAGATCGATCCGGTGTCCGATCGCCCCGTGCATGTCGACTTCCTGCGCCTGGCCGAAGGCGCCAAGGTGCGTCTGGCGATTCCGGTCCGCTTTCTCAATCAGGGTGAGTCTCCCGGTCTCAAGCGCGGCGGCGTGCTCAACATCGTTCGCCATGACCTCGATGTGCTTTGCCCCGCCGATGCGATTCCCGATTTCATCCCGGTCGATCTGACCGGTCTGGACATTCACGGCACGATCCACATTTCCGCAGTCGCTCTGCCGGAAGGCGTCAAGCCGCTGATCCGCGGCCGCGACTTCACGATCGCATCGATCGTGGCACCGTCCAGCGTGATCGAAGAGCAGAAGGCCGCCGCCGAGGCTGCCGCTGCCGCAGCGCTCGCGCCCGTGGTCGAGGAAGTTGTCGCCGAAGGCGCTGCACCTGCCGCTCCCGGTGCGGCACCCGCCGCCGGAGCTGCCGCGGCCGCCCCCGGTGCCAAGGCACCTGCCGCCAAGGCTCCGGAAAAGAAGTAAGGGCGCATACGCGCGCGGGGCACGCAGATGTCCGACACGCCGCTCCTCATCGCCGGGCTCGGCAATCCCGGCGCAGACTATGCGCGCAACCGGCACAATGCGGGCTTCATGGCGCTCGATACGATCCATGCGAGCTACAAATTCTCGCCCTGGCGTTCGCGCTTTCACGGCGTCATCAGCGAAGGTGAATTCGGCGGCCGCAAAACCTATCTTCTGAAGCCGTCGACCTACATGAACGAGAGCGGCCGTGCGGTCGGCGAGGCGGTGCATTTTTTCAAGCTGCCGCTTGCGGCCGTGGTGGTGATCCACGACGAGATCGCGCTGGCGGCCGCCAAGCTGAAGGTCAAGACCGGCGGCGGCGACGCCGGCAACAATGGCGCGCGTTCGGTGACCGCGGCGATCGGGCCGGACTATCGCCGGGTGCGCATCGGCATCGGCCATCCCGGCGAGAAGCACCGAGTGAGCGGACATGTGCTCGGCAACTTTACCAAGGCCGACGAGGACTGGCTGGTGCCTATGCTGTCGGCCGTCACCGAGGCTGCGCCCTACCTCGCCAGGGACGACGATTCCGGCTTTATGAACAAGGTGACCTTGATCCTGCATCCGCCGGCGAAGAATCTGCCAAAGAAAGACTAAGCATTGTGATTGGTAAGCCCAAGCAAGATTTGTCATGGCCCGCAACTGCGGGCCACCCAGATGACGCCGCTCGGTCCTTTACCAGCGAGCGCTTCATCACCCGGGCGGCCCACACCTGGTGGGCCGTGACAGTTGTGTTTTCGGGCGCTCCACTCCTAGGGGGCCGCTAACAATGGGATTCAAGTGCGGCATCGTAGGTTTGCCCAATGTCGGCAAGTCGACGCTTTTTAACGCCCTGACGCAGACCGCGGCGGCGCAGGCGGCCAACTATCCGTTCTGCACCATCGAACCCAATGTCGGCGACGTGGCGGTGCCCGATCCGCGGCTCGAAAAGCTGGCGGCGATCGGAAAATCCGCCGAACTCATTCCCACGCGCATCATTTTCGTCGACATCGCCGGTCTGGTGCGCGGCGCCTCGAAAGGCGAAGGCCTCGGCAACCAGTTCCTCGCCAATATCCGCGAGGTCGACGCGATCGCGCATGTGCTGCGCTGTTTCGAGGATGACGACATCACCCATGTCGAGGGCAAGATCAATCCGGTGAGCGATGCTGAAACGGTCGAGACCGAGTTGATGCTGGCCGATCTGGACAGTCTGGAAAAGCGCATCAAGCCGCTCGAGAAGAAAGC
The DNA here is from genome assembly GCA_025360685.1 of Pseudomonadota bacterium. Lineage (GTDB taxonomy): Bacteria > Pseudomonadota > Alphaproteobacteria > Micropepsales > Micropepsaceae > Rhizomicrobium. The sequence goes on along the minus strand of JANYBR010000452.1, from coordinate 7,824 downwards.
CGGTTCGGGCGAGAAGGAAGCCAAAGAACAGCTCGCGCTGATGATGAAGGCCGTGGTGCTGCTGCGCGAAGGCAAGCCCGCGCGCGACGCCGAGCTCAGCCACGAGGAACGCGCGCCCTATTCGCAGCTCGGCTTGATGACCTCCAAGCCCGTTCTGTATGTCTGCAATGTCGACGAGGGTTCGGCGGCGACCGGCAACAAATTCTCCAAAGCCGTGGAGGAGATGGCACAGCGCGAGGGCGCGGGGTCCGTGACCATCTCGGCACGCATCGAGGAAGAAGTCGCGCAGCTGCCGGCAGGCGAGCGCGAGGAATATCTGTCAAGCCTTGGTCTTGAAGAGCCGGGCCTCAACAAATTGATCCGCGCCGGCTACGAGCTTCTCGGACTGCTCACCTTCTTCACCGTCGGGCCGAAGGAGGCGCGCGCCTGGACGGTGACGCGCGGCGCGCGCGCGCCGCAGGCCGCCGGCGTCATCCACACCGATTTCGAGCACGGCTTCATCCGCGCCGAGACCATCGCCTATGACGATTATGTGGCCGGCAACGGCGAAGCCGGCGCCCGCGACGCTGGCAAGTTCCGACTGGAAGGCAAGGATTACGTCGTACAGGACGGCGACGTAATGCATTTCCGATTCAACGCATAGAGGCCGAAGCAAAGAGGAACGGACATGGAGCGGCGTCGGCTTGGCGCGCGGGCGGGGATGATTGGTTCGGCGCTGTTCGTCGTCACATTCCTCATCGAAGGCTGGCTTCGGCCAGGGTATGACCCGCTCGCAATGTTCGTCAGCGCGTTGTCGCTCGGACCGCGCGGCTGGATACAGATCACGAACTTCCTTTTTCTCGGCGCGATGTTGCTGCTCTTCGTGCGTGGCGTCGCGGCCGAGTTTTCCAGTGGTAGGGCCTCGCGTGCCGGCGTAGCACTGCTTGTGATCGTGGCGATCTGCTATTTCCTGTCGGGGCCGTTCGCCATGGATCCGGCCGTCACACCTCCGGCGCAGATGTCCTTGCACGGCAAGCTCCACCAGCTTTTCGGCGCACTTGTGTTTTTGCTGTCTCCGATCAGCATATTCGTTTTCCTGCGTCGTTTTCTGGCCGATCCGCGCTGGCGTCCGTTCGCGACTTTTACACTGGTTTGCGGACTGATTTCGGTTTGCGCAGTTTTGCTTCTTGCCGTTTTGCCCGCCATGCCACCTGCAGCGCCCAATCAATTCAACGCCTGGGAAGGGCTCATTCAACGCCTCGCCATCGTCGCAAATCTGTCCTGGCTCTTTGCGTTCGCGCTTCGGCTGCATCGCCAGAGCGCACAGGTTTCGCACTAGCTTGCGCAGTCTTGGAAATATGGAATGATGGCCCCAGCCGACAATAGATGGAGGAATTCACATGGCTCTCAAGGGCAAGATGGAAAAGATGAAGATGAGCGACGGCGCCGAAATCGGCGTCTATCGCGTGCAACCAACGGGCGCGCGGCGCGGCGGGCTGGTGCTGATCCAGGAAATCTTCGGCGTCACCGAGCACATCATGGAACTGTGCGACGGCTACGCGGCGGACGGCTATGAAGTTCTCGGGCCGGCGATCTATGACCGCGAGTCGCCCAACTTCCAGGCAACCTATTCGCCCGAGGACATCCAGAAGGCGATCAAGATCGCGCGCGCCGAACATCCCTTCGATCTTTCCGTCGCCGATGCGCAGGTCTGCATCGACGAGCTGAAGAAGCGCGGCGCTGTATTCATCACCGGCTATTGCTATGGCGGCTCGGTTACGTGGGCGGCGGCCGGACGCTGCACCGGCCTTGCCGCCGCGTCAGGCTATTACGGCGGCAATGTCGGATCGATGATCGACCTGAAGCCGAAATGCCCCACCATCATGCATTTCGGCGAGAAGGATCACGGCATCGCGATGGAAGTGGTCAACAAGCTGAAGGCCGCACATCCCGACGTGAAGGTCTATGTCTATCCGGCCGGCCACGGCTTCAATTCGGACCGCCGCACCGACTATCACGAAGAAAGCGCCAAACTCGCCAAGCAGCGGACATTGGAGCTCTTCCGCGCAAATGGAGGATGAAACCGCAAAATACCTGTCGCCGATTACGCTGCGCTACGCGACATCGCGCGGCGAGCTCTGGACGTGGTACTGGCGCGAATGGCGTCAAGAGTTGTGGCGACGATGGCTTGTGTACGGAGTCATACTCGCGATCGTGGACTTGGGCGCGGCGCAATTGAGTCATCCAATCGGCGCCCTCGACATTGTATCCGCGAGCGCAGTTGTGCTGGCTCTATTTGCTTTTTTCGCCGCCTACCCCCAGTTCTCCTACAAGCGCGAGGAGCGCGTTATAGTTTTCAACGCGCAAGGCATCGACACCAGGATTGGAACGAAAACCGCCCATCGTGATTGGCGCGAAATCGCGTCGGTGACGGACATTGGCACTCATGTCGTGTTTACGGTTGCGAAATCGGGAAATGCATTCCTGGTACCGGCGCGCGCGTTCTCTGATTCGAAACTTCGACGGTTCTTGCTCGAGCACGTCGCGTCATGGCGAGCTGCCGCCATAATAATTTGAATAGGGATTAGCGCAGATCTACCTCGACATTGCCGCCACCGATGGCGGTGATCCGCATGGTAGAGCGTCTAATTTCTTGGCCGCTGAATTTCATGCCCAGCCCGTTTCATGACGGCGGTCCAGTCGCGCAGGGCAGCCGCAGAATTTGCGAGCGCGGCGTCGACCGTCTCGCCCATTGCAGTGCAGCCAGGAAGATCGGGGAACACGACGCCGTAGGCTCCGGCCTCGCCATCGATCAGCACACGATATCCGTTGATCCGCCGTTCCTGCATCAACGCCCCCTCACCTAGCCTCTCCCCCCGCTGCGCGGGGGCGAGGAATGTATTACCGCATGCTTGCTTCGATGTTTCCGCCGTCGACGGTGATGACTCCGGCGGTGGTTTTCTCGGCGTGGGCGAGGTAGACAAAGGCTTCGGCGACTTCGGATGCGTAGACTTCGCGGCCCAATAGATTCCCCGACATGTAGCTCTGCTCCGACACGCCGCGCGCCTTCGACCGCGCCGCGACCATTTCGTCGGTCAGCAATCCGGTGCGTACACGGTCGGCGTTGACGGCGTTGGCGCGGATTCCGTCCTTGCCATGGTCGAGTGCGTACTGGCGCACGAGGAACAGGGTCGCCGCCTTGGGCAGGCCGTAGGGACCGAAATCCTTGCCCGGATTGACCGCCTGCTTGGAGGTGTTGAACAGCAGGCAGCCATAGGTGCCTTGCGATTTCATTATCCTCACGGCGTTTTGCGCCACGCTCTGGTGGGCGAAAAAGTTGAGCTCGAACGACTTGCGCAACACTTCGTCGTCGACCGAGCCGATATTGCCCTGCCACGCCGCGCCGGCATTGGAGACGACGATGTCCACGCCGCCGAACGCATCGACCACCTTGTCGAACGCTGCGCGCACAGACAGTGGGTCGGTCACGTCGCACGAGATAGCCAGCGCGCGGCTGTGGATCGCCTTGGCGGCCTTCACCGCCATGTCGTGATCGCGGTCGAGGATCGCGATCTCCGCGCCCTCCGCCGCCATCGCTTTGGCCGTTGCAGCGCCGATGCCGGAACCGCCGCCGGTGATCACGCACACCTGCCGCGCCAGAACCTTCTCCGCCGCCTTGCCCAGCTTGGCCTGTTCCAGCGACCAGTACTCGACGTCGAACATGTCGGCTTCGGAGATGCAAGCGTACGAGCCGATGGCCTCCGCGTCGGTGATGGCCTCCACCGTGTTCTCGGCGATGTCAGCGGCGATGGCCGCGTCCCTGGCGCTGGCGCCGATGCCGAACAGGCCGACGCCCGGCACGAGGATGACGCGTGGCAGCGGATCGAGTTCCTTCTTCTTCGGTTCGGTGCGCGCATTGTTGCGGGCGAAATACTCGTGATAGCGCGCGACGAACGCTTCGACCGCCGCATGCACGGCCTTCTTCCAGTCGTCAAGCTTGTGCGCATCGGGCGCGGGCACGATCAGCGGCCAGTTCTTGGTGCGGATGGTGTGATCCGGCGTGACGACGCCTTGCTGGGAGTAGCGCGCGATGTCCGCGCCGTTCACATAGTCAAGGATCGCCGGCGAGGTGCGAAAGCACAGGATCTGGCGCTTCACGGTTCCCGCCATTTCGTTGCGCTCGATCGCCACTGCACCGCGCAGGATCGGCGCGATGTCGGGCAGGCGCGCGATATTCGCCGGCAGCTTGATCAGCGCGAGCTTCTTGCGCTGACGCGCGAGGCGTTCCTCCGCCATCGTCACGAAGCGGATCATGCGCTCATAGGCTTCGCGCGCATCGCCGCCGACCGTGAAGAGGCCGTGCTGCAGCAGCACGAGGCCTTCGACCTTTGGGTTCCTGTCGAACACATCGGCGACTGACTTGGCCAGCGCGAAACCCGGAATCGTGTAGGGCACATAGGCGAGCCTGTCGCCATAGACCTCGCGCACCACCGCCTCGCCGTCAGGCTGATCGGTCAGCGCCAGCACGGCGGTAGAGTGCGTGTGGTCGATGAACTTGTGCGGCAGGAAGGCGTGCAGCAAGGTCTCCACCGACGGATTGGGCGCGGACGAGTCAAGCAGATTGACCCGTTGGAAATTGACCATGTCCTCGTCGGACAGTTTTTTCAGTGCGCGCAGGCGGCGCAGTTCGGCGAGGCGCACGGCGGGAAGGCCGGCGGGCTCGATATTGCCCATGTCCCAGCCCGAGCCTTTTACACAGATAACCTCGACCTCTTCGCCGAGCAGATCGCGCGCCTTGGTCTTCACCGAGCTATTTCCACCGCCATGCAGCACGAGCTTGGGATCGGACCCGAGCAGCCGCGTCGTATAGGTGCGCAGCGCCAGATCGCGGTTCACGCCTGTCGCGGCATAGCGCGCGACAAAGGCCTCGGCATCGGAATCGGACCAGCGGGATTTCATGTTACGAGCTCAACCACTATATCTTGCGACCGGAATTCGGCGGAACCACATCGTACTGTTTTCGAGTCTGCGCGAGTCCGCTTCCTTCGACAAGCTCAGGATGAGGACTTGGCTTTGTTGTCCTCATGCTGAGCCCGTCGAAGCACGTCAAGCTCAGGGTGAGGGCCAATTTTAGTTCCTCATCCTGAGCCTGTCGAAGGATGGAGGGAGCGCGCCCGGTGATGACGGTTAAATCATTTCTGATGTCCGGGAAACAGGCTCCGCAACCCCTCTTCCGTTGCGGCGCAAACGCCCCGCTCGGTGATGAAGCCGGTCACCAGGCGTGCCGGCGTGACGTCGAAGCCGGGATTGGCGGCGGGGCTTCCGGGGGCTGCGATCTCGACGGTGGCGAGCGTTCCGGCCGAGGTGCGGCCGGTCATTTTCAACACCTCGTCGGCCGAGCGTTGCTCGATCGGAATGTCGCGGCCCGAAGCCAGCGTCCAGTCGATCGTCGAGGATGGCAGCGCGACATAGAACGGCACGCCAGTGTCCTTCGCCGCGAGCGCCTTCAGATAGGTGCCGATCTTGTTGGCGACGTCGCCATTGGCGGTGACGCGGTCGGTGCCGACGATGCACAGGTCGACCTCGCCTGCCTGCATGTAGTGGCCGCCGGCATTGTCGGCGATGATCGTATGCGCCACGCCATGCGCACCGAGCTCGAAGGCGGTGAGCGAGGCGCCCTGGTTGCGCGGCCGCGTCTCGTCGACCCAGACATGCAGCGCGATGCCCTCGTCATGCGCCATGTAGACCGGCGCCAGCGCCGTTCCCCAGTCGACGGTCGCCAGCCAGCCGGCGTTGCAATGCGTGAGGATGTTGAGTTTGCTCTTCTTCCGCGCGGCAAGCTCGCGAATGATACCCAGGCCGTGGCGGCCGATGCTCTCGCACATCGCCGCGTCCTCATCGGCAATCGCCGCGGCTTCTTTCCAGGCCAACGAGGCGCGTTCGCTCCGCTCGCGATTGCGCAAGCGGTCGACAACGCGTTGCAGCGCCCAGCGCAGATTGATGGCGGTGGGCCGTGTGTCCGCCAGCATGTCGTGCGTGCGCGCGAGACTCTCGTCCGACGGATCGGCGCGCACGGCGAGCGCCAGACCATAGGCCGCCACAGCGCCGATCAGCGGCGCGCCGCGCGTCTGCATCGATTTGATGGCATGCGCCGCATCGTCCGCGGTCTTCAAGGTCAGAGTGGCCAATTCGTGCGGCAACTTCGTCTGGTCGATGATGCCGAACGCGTCCTCGCCGATCGGCCAGACTGAGCGGTAGTGCTTGCCGGCGATTTTCATGGGCGGTGTTTAGCGGGAAACGGGGGGCGCCTCCAGCGCAATTACTTCTCCCGCTTGCGGGAGAAGACGCAAAATCCTGCACTTAGCAAAGCTAAGTGTTTGGATTTTGCTAGATGAGGGGACGCGGCTCCCCTCACCCGGAAATGCTGCTCATTTCCGACCCCTCCCGCGCGCGGGAGAGGTTAACTGGGTGCCGTCGCCAGCATCGACGGATACTGCGAAAATTTTGCGAACCAATCGGCGAGCTTGGGATGCTTGTCGCGCCAGCCCAGATCGGCGTAGCGAAAGTCGAGATAACCGAGCGCACAGCCAATGGTGACCTCGCCGATGCTTGGCGTTTCGCTGAAGCTCATCGGTTCGAGTGCATCCAGACCGGCTTTCACCGTCGCCATATAGCGCGCGATGTGATCGCGATTGCGGCGCTCTTCAGGCTGCGTGCTCTCATAGCGACAGGCCACTGCTGCATCCATGATGCCGTCGCCGAGCGCCTGAAGTCCCAGCGCTTTCCAGCGACCGGATGTCGGCCGCCAAACGCTCAGGCCCGGAAAGAATTTTCCACCGCCGACGTCATTGAGATATTCGCAGATCACCGGCGAATCGAACAGCGCAGAACCATCGTCGAGCACCAGCGCCGGAATCTTCTTCAGGGGATTGACCGCGCGCAAGCTGTCATCGTCGCGCGCATTGACGTTGACCTCTTCGAGCTTCAGCGCAAGCTCATGTGCGATCACGCGGCACTTGCGCGCGAACGGCGAGGCGGGGTTGGTGTAGAGCTTCATGAAACCTCTCGAGCCAAAACTTTACCCTCCCCTTGAGGGAGGGTCGCAATATTTTCAAGCGAAGCGAGAGAATATTTCGGGGAGGGGTAGCCCATTGGTGGTGCGACGAACCCCTCCCCGAAATTCGCTTCGCAAATTTCGACCCTCCCTCAAGGGGAGGGTCTAGAAGGTTCAATGCCCCTCATACGCGACGAGAGTCGTCACCTGCTTGCCGAGCTTGCGGATTTTTTCGGCGCCGCCGAGATCGGGCAGATCGATGGCAAAGGAACAGCCGACAACATTTGCACCCGCGCGCTCCAGAAGCTTGATCGCCGCCAGGCAGGTGCCGCCGGTGGCGATGAGATCGTCCACCACGATGACATTGTCGCCCTTCTTCACCGCGTCGGTATGGATCTCGACCCGGTCGGTGCCGTATTCGAGCTCATAGTCTTCTCCGATCACGCTAAAGGGCAGCTTGCCCTTCTTGCGCACGGGGACAAATCCCGTCGAGAGCTGATGCGCCACAGCGCCGCCGAGAATGAAGCCGCGCGCCTCGATGCCCGCCACCTTGTCGATGCGCACGCCGGCATAGGGCTGAACCAGCTCGTCCACCGCACGGCGGAAAGCGCGCGGATTGCCGAACAAGGTCGTGACATCGCGGAACATGATCCCCTTCTTGGGATGGTCCGGGATGGTGCGGATGGTGTCCTTGAAGTTCATGTGCGGCGGGCCTCCGTGCCTTTCCTCCCCCGTCTGCGGGGGAGGTGCCCCGTCTTACGGGGCGGAGGGGTCCGCACCCGAGACCGCAC
>JANYBR010000520.1 GCA_025360685.1 Pseudomonadota bacterium | reverse complement strand
AGGGCGTAGCCCGAGCGACGGACGGCCAGCCCCGGCGGCGCATTTTTCCCCTGTGTGTTTTCGCTGTTTGGGGTGGGCGCGCTGGCGGTCGTGAGCGGTCGGGAGAAGTGTCTGGTTCATCTCAGATTTGAGGAATCAGTCATTGCCCGGCCGTCACATCAACGACCACCAGATGAGGCTTTACATGTCTTTTCGACCAACTCACGACGCGACGATTGCGGCCGGCAAGTCAGGCTTCAGCCGTGCCAGCGGCTACCGGATCGAGGATGATCCGCGACTACCCTCGCAGAAGAAAGCACCACGCGGCCGGCGGCGGCCAGACCCCTTGGCGGCACTTTGGGACAGCGAGATTGTGCCGATCCTGAAGGCGGCACCTGGTATCCGGGCGATTGCAGTGCTCGAAGAAGTCCGCCGCCGCCATCCCGAGTTCTCCGCCAACATTCGACGCACATTGGAGCGCCGCATGCGCGTTTGGCGAGCGCTCGCGGGACCTGAGCGGGACGTGATGTTCCGGCAGGAGCACGAGCCTGGCCGTCTTGGCCTATCGGACTTCACCGATACGAGCGAACTCGGCGTTATGGTCGCGGGTGTCGTGCTGGACCATCGGCTCTACCACTTCCGGCTCGTATTCTCTGGCTTTGCGCATGCCCATGTGGTGCTCGGCGGCGAGAGCTATGTGGCCCTGGCGCAGGGGCTGCAGAACGCGCTGTGGGGGCTCGGAGGCGTGCCACGCGAGCATCGCACCGACAGTCTCTCGGCGGCATTCCGCAATTTGGAGCACGACGCCCAAGAAGACCTGACGCTGCGCTATCAGGAACTGATGCGCCATTACGGCATGACGCCGACCCGCAACAATCTGGGTGTCGCGCATGAGAATGGCTCCATCGAGAGTTCGCACGGCCATCTCAAGAAAGCGCTGGAGGATGCGCTGCTCTTGCGTGGCAGCCGGGACTTCGTTGACCTCGATGTCTATCGGCGCTTCGTCGACGAGATTGTTGGACGTCGCAACGCCAACAATCGCAAACGCATCGAGCTGGAGCGGCCCATGCTGCGCCCGCTTCCCAAACGCCGGACGGCCGATTACGAGGACAAGATCGTCTTCGTCACGTCGAGCGGCGGCTTTGCGTTGCGCCGCGTGTTCTACACGACGCCATCGCGGCTCATCGGCCATCACCTGCACGTGCACCTCTACGATGACCGCCTCGAGTGCTTCCTCGGCGAAACCCCGATACTAACGCTCCGGCGTGGACGGCCGGTGTCGGCCACCAAGCGCGGCCACGTCATCGATTATCGGCACGTGATCCACGCGCTGCGCAAGAAGCCGATGGCGCTCAACAACCTGGTCTACCGCGATCAGTTGTTTCCGCGGCCGGCCTATGCGCGAGCCTTCGAGACATTGCAGCAGACCGTGGGGGACAAGCGCGCGTGCAAGGTGACGGTCGAGCTGCTGGCGCTCGCCCACGATCGCGGCTGCGAAGCCGAGCTGGCAGACGCGATCGACGTAGAACTTGATGCGGGCCGGCTGCCGGATCTGGCGATACTGCGCGAGCGGTTCGGACCAAACCCGGCTTCCGTACCGACGATCAATGTGACGTTCGTTCCACTGAGCGTCTACGACGAACTCGCGTCTGTTCATAGCGTCGAAACAACCTCCAACCTGGAGGTCGCGGCATGACGACACCCAACACCGTTGACGCTGCCCGCGTTGAACTTTTGCTGAGCGAATTACGCTTGCCTGGTATCAAACTGAGGTGGGCCAAGCTTGCCGAGCAATCCGACAAGGAGGGCTGGCCGGCAGCCCGCTTCCTGGCGGCACTTGCCGAGCACGAGGTGGCCGACCGCAGTTGCCGCCGCATGGAGCGACATCTCGCCGAGGCGCGGCTGCCGGCCGGCAAGACGCTTGCTACGTTCGACTTCGAGGCCGTGCCCATGGTCTCGAAAGCCCAGGTCATGGCGTTGGCGGCGGGCGATGCCTGGTTGGAGCAAGGTGCCAACGTCTTGCTCTTCGGCCCATCGGGCGGCGGCAAGAGCCATCTCTCGGCAGCGCTCGGACTTGCCCTGGTCGAGAATGGATGGCGCGTGTTGTTCACGCGCACAACCGATCTCGTACAACAGCTTCAGGTCGCCCGTCGCGACCTGGCTCTCGAAAGCGCGATTACAAAGCTCGATCGCTACGATCTGCTCGTTCTCGATGACCTCGCTTACGTCACCAAGGATCAAGCCGAAACCAGCGTGCTGTTCGAGTTGATTGCCACGCGTTACGAACGACGATCCATGCTGATAACGGCCAACCAGCCGTTCGGCGAATGGGGCAAAATCTTCCCCGACCAAGCCATGACGCTCGCGGCAATCGATCGTCTCGTCCATCACTCCACGATCCTGGAGATGAATGTCGAAAGCTATCGCCGCCGAGAGGCCCTCGACAGAAAGCGAGGTCGCGGGCGCCCGCCCGTCCACGCCACAACCAACAAAACCGAACCCGCCAAAACTGATTGACGTTCCGCGTCAATCAAAGCCCTTGCCAACGAGGCAGCCGGTGTCAATGATCAATCCACACGGCCGCCTCGTCTCACCCAGATTGTCGCGCCGGTCTCATCCAGATTGTCGCGCAACACGCGAGACTCGATTGCTTCTTCGACTCCGGCGACCTTGTGAGTGGAAACGTTGTCCAGAAAGACGATCTGCCCCTTCTTCAAAGTTGGAGCAAGTA
>JANYBR010000414.1 GCA_025360685.1 Pseudomonadota bacterium | reverse complement strand
CCGGTTGCCTCGATCGCGGCGACCGCCGAACGGCAGACCGAACATGCGCAAAGGTGCGTGGCCACCAGAAGCGCCACGGGATCGTTCGCCGCGCCGAGGGCGTAGCTCAGCAACAATTCCTCGCCGGGATGATGGGAAATGGTCATGGTCCGTCTCCCAACGCCGCGCGTAGCCGGGTCATGGCAAGGCGTATCCGCGACTTGACCGTGCCGAGCGGCAATCCGAGCTCCGCCGCAATCGCGCTGTGCGGCTTGTCGGCCAGAAAAGACAGCTCGATGATCTGTGCCTGTTCGCGCGGCAACTGAGCCAAAGCCAGCTTTAATCGGTCTTCTGCCTGCGCCCAGTCGATGGTCTCGTCGGCCTGACGCTCGGCCTCGGGCAGGAGTGTCGGATCGTTCGCATCGATCTGCGGCCGGCGTTCCTTGCGAATCGCGTCGATTCTCAGATTTCGCGCGATGGTGAAGATCCAGGTCGACGCCGAGGCCTTTTCGGGATCGAACAAGGCCGCCTTGCGCCACAAGGTCAGCATGGCCTCCTGGGCGAGGTCTTCGGCGACCGCGTTTCCCGCGCCAAGGCGCATGAGGTAACCCTTCACCCGGGGTGCGAAGTGATCGAACAATTCCCTGAACGCGGCGCGATCGCGCGCGTTGCCCACGGCGACAATCAGGCCATTGAGTCGCGCAAGGTCACTCGGCGGCCGATCCATCAATAGTTCTCGTCCGCGGGGGTGCAAACTCGCCCTCGCCGCCTCAGACCCGCGGTAGCGAACGGCCCAAGAGTGAGCAAAGGGCAACGCATGCGCCATCATAGCGGGAAATACGCAGCACCGAGACCTTCGGATCAGTCCTGATCCGGAACGCCGAAACGGCCGTACAACGACCATGACAAGCCAGCCCTTGCGCAGCGCGATCTACGACGGATGGGTTATGCACCGCAGGCTCGCACCGACGCATCATGGATTCCGCTACCACGTCTTCGCGCTGCTGATCGATTTGGACGAGCTGGAGACTCTCTCGCGCCTTTGGCTTTTTGCGTGGAACCGGCCGGGGGTCGCGAGCTTTCACGACCGCGACCATGGCGACGGCCGTGACTTGCGTGGATGGCTGGATGCGAAACTTGCGGATGCGGGAGTCATCGCGGATGGCGCGAAGTATGTTCTCTGCTACCCGCGACTGTTTGGATATGTCTTCAACCCGCTCAGCGTTTGGTTCTGTCACCGGAGCGACGGACAACTCGCGGCCACCATCTACGAGGTGCACAATACGTATGGCGAGCGTCACGCCTACGTCCTGCGCGCTGACAACAACGATGCAACCATCCGGCAACGCTGCGCCAAGGAGTTTTACGTCTCGCCGTTCCTGTCGATGGATTGTTCCTACAATTTCACAATCCGTCCGCCCGGCAAAGACGTGCTTATTGCGATCAACGAAGAGGAAGCGGGCAAGCCAATTCTCACGGCAACATTCAGCGGCGCGAGAAAGCCCCTGAGCGACATATCGCTGGCTTTGATGATTTTGCGGCACCCGCTGATGACGGTGAAGGTCTTCTTGGCCATCCGCTTCGAGGCTCTCCGCCTGATGTGGAAAGGCGTGAAGCAGCGTCCACACGGCGCGACGGCCTGAAGCCTGCGACACTGACTGCCCACGGGACAGATGTGGTGCGCCGATTGATTCAATCGCCCGGCGCTTGTACAGCGTTGGTCGTCGATATCCAGCGGACTGAGAAAGTATGAGCATCAAGGGCAAAGCCTATGTCATGGGCGCGTTCGAGCATCCGACGCGCGAAGCCAAGGACAGATCCACGCCGCAGCTGCATGCCGACTGCATGCGCGGCGCGCTCGATGATGCGGGCCTGAAGAAGGACGACATCGACGGCTACTTCTGCGCCGGCGACGCGCCGGGCTTCGGCGCCATGTCGATGGCGGACTATCTGGGCCTGCGCAATCTGCGGCACATGGACTCCACGGAGACCGGCGGCTCGTCCTATATCCTGCATGTCGGTCACGCGGCAGAAGCCATTGCGGCAGGAAAGTGCTCGGTCGCGCTGATCACCCTGGCCGGCAAACCGTTGACGGAAAACCGTGGGCCTGGCGGTGGTGGTGGACGCGGCGGCCCGCCACGAAATTTCGGCGCGGCGCCGGAGGCGGCATTCGAGATGCCCTATGGCGGCACCACGCACAATCAATACGCCATGTGCGCGATGCGCCACATGCACGAATACGGCACGACCAGCGAGCAGCTGGCCTGGATCAAGGTCGCCGCCTCGCATCATGCGCAGTACAATCCGCATGCCTTCCTGAAGGAAGTCGTAACGGTCGAAGAGGTTCTTGCCTCGCCGATGATCGCCACACCGCTGCACCGGATGGACTGCTGCGTCATCACCGATGGCGGCGGCGCCCTGATCGTCACGAGCCCGGAAGTGGCGCGCCAGCTCAAGCGCCCGAAAGTGAAGATCATCGGCGCCGGCGAAGCTCCCAAGGGAACTTATGGCGGCAAGGTCGACCTCACCTATTCGGGTGCGCGGTGGAGCGGGCCGAAGGCATTCGCGGAAGCCGGCGTGAAACCGTCAGACATCAAATACGCGTCCATCTACGACAGCTTCACGATCACCGTGCTGATGCAGATCGAGGATCTCGGCTT
>JANYBR010000382.1 GCA_025360685.1 Pseudomonadota bacterium | reverse complement strand
GATACCTGATCCCCGATATTCGGCCATGAAACGTTGCTACTACGAAGTGCTCGGCTGCCCAAAGGGCGCGCCGGTCACCGAACTGAAGGCGAGCTACCGCAAGCTCGCGATGGAATTGCATCCCGACCGCAACCCGGGCGATCACACCGCGGAAGTCAAATTCAAGGAAATCAATGAAGCCTATGACGTCCTGAAGGACGATCAGAAGCGCGCGGCCTATGACCACTTTGGCCATGCCGCGTTCGAAAACGGCATGGGTGGCCGCGGGCCCAGCGGCTTCGATTTCGCCTCGTCCTTCACCGACGTGTTCGACGATCTGTTCGGCGAATTCATGGGCGGACGGCGCGCGCGGCGGCAAAATCGCGGTGGCGATCTGCGCTACAATCTGGAAGTCACGCTCGAGGAATCCTTCAAGGGTCGCAACGCCCAGATCAAGGTACCGAGCGCGGTCGCCTGCGAAGCGTGCGGCGGCAGCGGCGCGGAGCCGGGCCACAATGCCGAGCAGTGTCCGACCTGTTCCGGTATCGGCAAGGTTCGCTCGCAGCAGGGCTTCTTCACCGTCGAGCGTACCTGTCCCGCATGCCGCGGCAATGGCCGCATCATCAAGAACCCCTGCAAGTCCTGCAAAGGCTCCGGCCATGTCCAGAAGGAGCGCACCTTGAGCGTCGACATCCCGGCCGGTGTCGAGGAAGGCACGCGCATCCGGCTTTCCGGCGAAGGCCAGGCGGGCCTCAATGGCGGGCCGGCCGGCGATCTGTACATCTTCTTGTCGGTCAAGGCGCATGAGATGTTCCAGCGCGACGGCCACGATCTTTATTGCCATGCGCCGGTCTCTTTCGTGATGGCGGCGCTCGGCGGCGTCATCGAAGTGCCCACCCTGGACGGTGCGCGCGCCAAGGTGACGTTGGCGGAAGGCACGCAGTCGGGCCGCCAGTTCCGCCTGCGGGGCAAGGGCATGCCTGTGCTGCGTGGCGGCGGCATGCATGGCGATCTCTATGTCGAGGTTGTGGTGGAAACGCCGGTCAAGCTGTCGAAGAAGCAGAAGGAAATGCTGCGCGAATTCGACAAGCTCAACGAAACGGGTTGCAATCCGGCATCGGAGAGTTGGCTCGCCAAAGCCCGCAACATCTTCAACGGCGCAGCGAAGAGTTAGTCGCGCAATTCGGCTGCGTGCCCGCAAACCCACAAGTCACCATGGCCGGGCTTGACCCGGCCACCCAGTGATCAAAGAATTCTTTCGGTGCGCCGACGCGCACCGCTGGGTGGCCGCCTCGGAGGGCGGCCATGGTGAGTTTGGGGTTGGTCCCGCAAAACAAGCACACGTGCACACACTCGATTCTCCAAGGCCCCATGTCCGACGCCCTGCGCTTTATCCGCCGCCTGATCACCCAGCCGAAAACCGTTGGTGCGGTGGCACCGTCGAGCCGGGCGCTGGGCCGCGCGATGGCAGCGCAGATCGACGTACACGGCGAAGGACCTATCCTCGAACTGGGGCCAGGCACAGGTGTTGCAACCGCAGCTCTGATTGCTCGCGGCATTGCGCTGGAGCGGATCACGGCCATCGAATATGACCCCCACTTTGCACGACTGATCGCGCAACGCTTTCCCGGATTGAGTGTCATCAACGGTGACGCGTTTGAACTGGACAAGACGCTTGGCGCCCAGTTCATCGAGCCGTTCATCGGCGCAATCTCCGGCGTGCCTCTGCTCAATCATTCGATGGAACGCCGGCAAGTCTTCATTGATGGTGTGCTCAGGCGCCTGAAACCCGGATCGCCGTACGTACAGTTTTCTTACGGCCTGAACTGCCCGGTCACGCCCGTGGCAGGCGTGACGGTATCGCAGGTTGCATTTGTCCTACTGAACTTGCCGCCGGCCCGGGTGTGGGTCTACCGCAGAACGTGATCGCGTTCAGGCGCCCAACTCGATCGTATAGCCGTCGGGATCGCTGAAGTAGGCGAAGGGTTCGCGTTCGGAATGCTGCCCTCGTCTCAGGAGTTTGCCTCCCGCCCGCTCGACCTGATCGACCATTTCGTCGAACTCCTCGCGAACCGCGCGAAACCCGAAATGCGAGACGCCACCATCGCCGATCGGCGCTCCAGCTGCCGCTCGACAGAGCGTGACGAGGTCGTGGCCACCGCGCGAACCGACGAAAACCATGTCCGGTCCTTCGCGAAAGCGGACTTCCAGTCCAAAGGCGTCGAGATAGAATTTCTCGGAGCGCGCAATGTCGGACACGCTCAGATTGATATGGTTCAATCCAAGTGACCTGGCCATTGCGTATCTCCTTGGTTGGCTACTCCGCCGCTTCGGCCAGATGCGGCGCGGCCTGCAGAACGTCCGGGCCGACATGGGCTTCGAACTTGTGAAAATTCTCGCGGAACATCGCGACCAGCTTTTTGGCCTGCGCGTCATAGGCCCGCTTGTCCGCCCAGGTGTCGCGCGGATTGAGTATCTTGGTGTCCACGCCGGGAACCGCAACCGGAACACGGAAGCGGAAATGCGGATCGACTCGCATCTCGACGCCGGCGAGTGTTCCGTCGAGCGCGGCCGCGAGCAGGGCGCGCGTGGCCTTGATCGGCATGCGCGAGCCGGTGCCGAACGCGCCGCCGGTCCAACCGGTGTTGACCAGCCAGCAATCGGCCTGGTGCAGGCCGATCAAATCGCGCAGCAGATTGCCGTATTCCGAGGGATGGCGCGGCATGAATGGCGCGCCGAAACACGTCGAGAAGGTGGGCTGCGGCTCCTTGCCGAGGCCTTTTTCCGTGCCGGCCACCTTGGCGGTGAAACCGGAAAGGAAATGGTACATCGCCTGTGACGGTGTCAACTTGGATATCGGCGGCAGCACGCCAAATGCATCGGCTGTCAGCATGATGACGTTCTTCGGGTGCCCGGCGCGACCTGTCTCGCTGGCATTGGGGATGAAATCGATCGGGTAGGCGGCGCGGGTATTTTCCGCATGGCGCGCATCGTCGAGATCGAGTTCGCGCGTGTGCGGATCCATCACGACGTTCTCGAGCACGGTGCCGAAGCGCTGCGTCGTCGAGTAGATTTCCGGTTCGGCTTCCTTGGAAAGCTTGATCACCTTGGCATAACAGCCGCCTTCGAAATTGAAGACGCCATGTTCGCTCCAGCCATGCTCGTCGTCGCCGATCAGGGTGCGCGTGGCATCGGCAGAGAGCGTGGTCTTGCCGGTACCGGACAAACCGAAAAAGATCGCAGACTTGCCATCCTTGCCCACATTGGCCGAGCAGTGCATGGGCATCACGCGCTTGGGCGGCAACAGATAGTTCAGAATCGTGAAGACCGATTTCTTCATTTCGCCGGCATAGGATGTGCCGCCGATCAGGACCAGCTTCTTGGTGAAGTTGACGGCGATCACGGTTCCAGTGGCGCAGCCATGCACCTTGGGATCGGCTTCGAAGCCCGGCAGATCGATGATCGTGAAATCGGGACTGAAGCCGACCAGCTGTTCGGTCGTCGGTCGAATAAGGAGCTGATGCACGAAGAGAGAGTGCCATGCCAGTTCGGTGACGATGCGCACCGGCAGGCGATGGCTGAGATCGGCGCCGCCGAACAGGTCCTTGGCGAACAACTCGCGACCCTGCGCGTAAGACATCATCGAGGCAAAGAGCGCGTCGAACGCGGCCGGAGTCATCGGCTTGTTGTTGTCCCACCAGACATGATTTTCGCTGGCGGCATCGCGGACGACGAATTTGTCTGACGCCGATCGGCCGGTGTGCTGGCCAGTGAGAACGACAAGCGGGCCGTTCTTGGCGACATGGCCTTCGCGGCGCGACACCGCGATTTCATAAAGCTGCGGCGCGGTCAGATTCCAATGCACTGCTCTGAGATTGCGAAAGCCCTGCTGTTCAAGACCGTAGGCGCTCGGCCCGTCATTCGACATCGACTTACCTCTGAACGAAGATCCCACCCGGCGCCGCTTGGCAGCGGACTCGACCCGATTTTGGATCAAAATAGAGGCTGACCCCGCGCGCTTCAACGAAAGAACCAGATGCGGTTACTCAAGAAATATTAGTAAAATCAATGCCTTATAAATGACACCGGTAACATTCCACGGCGCGACATGACGCGTCCACCGGTTTTGGTGCTGACTTGGATACGCTAAGACCCCGCCATGAGCCTGTCCGACGAGGAAGTTGAACGCTACGCACGTCATATCGTGCTGCGCGAAGTGGGCGGTACGGGCCAAGCGAAATTGCGCGCCGCAAGGGTACTCGTCATTGGAGCTGGCGGACTTGGTAGTCCCGCGCTTCTGTACCTAGCAGCAGCCGGGGTTGGCACGATCGGTATCGCGGACTTCGACACGGTCAGCCTTTCGAATCTCCAGCGCCAGATCGCGCACGCCACCGCCGATGTCGGCCGGCTGAAGACCGACTCCGCGCGCGATGCGATTCTCGCAATCAATCCCGGCGTGAACGTCGAACGGCATTCCGAGCGTATCACGGCCGGAAATGCTCTCGCTCTTATCTCGCGCTACGACATCGTCGCGGACGGGTCGGACAATTTTGCCACCCGATTTCTTGTCAACGATGCCTGTTACTTCGCAAGGAGAATTCTGGTCTCCGCGGCGGTAACCGAGTTCGACGGCCAGCTCGCGACATTCAAGGCACATGACAGTAACGGGCCCTGCTATCGCTGCCTGTTTCCCGAAGCGCCGCCACCCGGCACCGTTCAATCCTGTTCGGAGACCGGCGTCCTTGGCGCGGCCGCCGGCGTGATGGGCACGCTGCAAGCGCTCGAAGTGATCAAGGAAATTACGGGTGTAGGCGAAAGCATGGCCGGACGTCTGCTGATTTACGAAGCCTTAACGACCCGGTTTCGCACCGTGACATTCAAGCCCGACCCGGCCTGCGCGCTATGCGGTGCCAGCCCGACAATCCAAGACCTGTCGAGCCACACCAAACAGGTTTAACCGCGGTTTAACTGGCGACAGCAAATACTCCCCGGCCGCTATGGGGGAGCAGCATGGCACAGTCGGTCCACTACGAAATTTTCAGCCGCCAGGGATCCAAGGGTGGCTGGCAGATGGTCGACGTGCGCACCGAACGCGAGTCGGCGCTGAACCTCGCCAGCGCCCTGATGGGTGAAGAACGCGCCACCGGCGTCAAGGTCGTCAAGGAAACCTACAATGACGAGACCGGCGACTATCTCACCCTGAAAATCTTCGAGACCGGGCACAATCACGTCAAGACGGTGCCCGCGCAGGAAGACGTGCCGCACGCACTGCCCTGTTTCAAGCCGGACGATCTGTATTCCTATCACGCACGCGCCACCATCACGCGCCTGATCACGGAGTTCCTGTCGCGCAACAAGATCACGATCACCGAGCTCAGCCACCGCGCCGACATGCTCGAAAAGCTCGAGGCGACCGGCACGTTGCTGCAGCACGCGATTCAGAAGGTCGCCGTGGCGCAGGCGGCATCAACCACGACTCCCGTGGCGCAAATTATCAAGAGCCTGAATGAACTGACGACAAAAGGCTTCAACAAGGTCTATCGCGACGAACGGAAGAAATATTTCCGCACCGTTCCGGTAAGCGGCTTTGGCGCGCTGGCGCAGGAATTGGTGGGCGAGGCGGACGGCGCCTATCAATTCAACGGTGCGATTGCAAAATACCTGAGAGATGCCAAGGGTTGGGACGAAAAGGTCTTCCGCCTGATCGCGCTGATGAACGAAGCACCCGCCGAAGGCCCGGCGCGCACGTTAATGCTGGCTTCGGTCGACACGATCATCGCCGAGATTCTCGCGGGGTCGGCCGCGCTGCACGAACTGATCGGCGCCAAGGCCGACCTGGGCGAAGCACTGATGAGCCTGGTGCAGTTGTTCCTGGGCGCCGCGCCCGAGACCGGTTCGGAGAGCGCCGGACTAATCTCGCTCACCACCCGATTCGCCGCAGACGAGCTGCCCGAATCGCGTACCGCGATCGCCAACCGCATCATGGCCGAGTTCAAGAGCGCCAAGCGGCTTTGTCCCAGCTCGCTGGAGGAAGAGTTCAAGTCGTTGCGCCGGATTGCAAACCGGCTTGTGCTCGGCATCGGCAAATATCTCAGTCACGAGCGCCTGATTGGCGCCTTCACCCTGCGCTCAAAGCGGCTGGTCACGCACGAGACGTTGGGTGAACACATGGCCAATGCCGCTACTCCGGACGAGAAGGTTGAGCGGTTGCTGTTCGTTGAGGAAAACATCATCGGTGCCGAGAACAAGCGTCTGCTGGCGACCTTCGTGATTCCGATCATCACGGCCAGCAACTTCGAGCATCACTTCACTCACAGTAAGATGCCGGTCCTTGCTCGGCTGCAGAAGCTCGCCAGCCTGCAGGCGCGGGTGCGCCGGTCCGGATTTCAAGAAAATCAGCGCCAGGAAATGTCCGAGCTGCTCGACAAACTGGCCTGTGTCGTGGAGGCCAGGGCCAAATTGTTCGAATCGATCGAGGCCAAATCGCCCAGTCATGTCGAGAAGGCCATCACCATCCTGAAATTGTGCAGCAGCGGCGTGTTGACGGAAGGCAAGCTCTCCGCGCTGGCGCGTGAATTGATTCTGAACTTTCTGGGAAGGCCCGGCTTTCTTGCCGCCTACATCGCCCACATATCGCAAGGCGGCGAAAGTCCCAGCACCGACAACGCGGTGGCCGAATTGATGCTGACCCTCGGCAAGGCCGGAATCACAGCCGAGGCAGGTCTGAAGTCGATCGCGGCGTGAGTTCGGACACTTTTCTTGCCGGCCGTCTCCGGCAAATGCAATTCTTCCCTTATGATGTTCACCAAGCGCCTTCGCGAACCGATCATGCGCGGCGAGATCACCTGCAGCGTGCGGATCTGGCAACGCCCGCATGTGAAAGTCGGTGGACGGTACGCACTGGCCGCCGGCTTTGTCGTCGTCAAGTCGATCCAGCAGATCGCTTTGGCTGATATCACACCGGTGTTGGCGAGACGATCCGGATTCGCGGGAGTCGTCGACTTGCTGAAAGTCGCCAAGCATGGACCCGGCGAAAAAGTGTACCTGATCGAGTTCGAATATGAGGAATGAGCGTTCGAGCTAGCCGCTTTCCGCACCGCTCAGGAACAGCAGATCGACTGCCAGGAAGAACACGCCGAGCGAGATGAAGAGATCGGCGGTGTTGCAGACGAAGAGCGGGTGGGAACCGAGCCGGACGACGAGGAAATCGAACACGGCACCATGCACCACGCGGTCGACGATATTGCCTAGCGCACCGCCAACGATCAGACCCATGCCGCCCGCTACAATGGGACGCGGCGTGCGAAACGCCGAAATTGCCAGTGCGATGATGACCCCCATCAGCACCGCTGCCAGCACCGCACTGCCCAGATCGCTGTTCTGCCAGAACAGGCTGAAGGAGACGCCGCGGTTCCAGGCATAATGCGTGTCGAGCAGGCCCGGCAGCACAGTGCGGAAGTTCCACTCGCCCATCTTCGCCAGGAACAGACGCTTGATGGCGAAATCGCTCGTCAGCGAAACCAGGATCGCTGCGGCCGCCACGAGCCGCGCGGTGCGCGGATTGTCCAGTCCTGAAATTCTGCTCGCCCAGGTCCTAATGCGCCGCATCCCAGTTGGCAGCGGAGCGTGCATCGACCGTCAGCGGCACGGTCAGATGCACCGCCGGCATGGCGGCCTTTTCCATCACCGACTTCACCAGCGTTTCGGTCTTCTCGACTTCGGAGTCCGGCGTCTCGAAGATCAGTTCGTCGTGCACCTGCAAGAGCATGCGCGACTTGAGCTTCTTGGCCGCCAGCGCACCAGGCACGCGCACCATGGCTCTACGAATGATGTCGGCGGCCGTGCCCTGGATCGGCGCATTGATCGCGGCGCGCTCGGCACCGCCGCGCATTCCCGGGACCGGCGATTTGATCTCGCGGATATGCACGCGCCGGCCGAACAATGTTTCGACATAGCCATGCTCGCGCGCGAATTCCTTGGTCGATTCCATATAGTCGCGGATTCCGGGAAAGCGCTGAAAATACTTCTTGATATAGTCGTCCGCCTCGCCGCGCGCGATGCCGAGCTGGTTGGCCAGCCCGAACGCCGAGATGCCATAGACGATACCGAAATTGATCGCCTTCGCCCTGCGGCGCACTTCGGCCGGCATGTTCTTGACGGGCACGGAGAAAATTTCCGACGCCGTCAGTGCATGAATGTCGACACCGTCGGCGAAGGCTTTGCGCAACTGAGGAATGTCAGCGATATGCGCCAGCAGCCGCAATTCGATCTGGCTGTAGTCCGCGCTGATCAGCTTAAAGCCCTTGGGCGCAATGAAGGCTTGACGGATGCGGCGGCCTTCATCGGTTCGCACCGGAATGTTCTGGAGATTTGGATCGGTCGAGGCCAGCCGGCCGGTCGATGTCGCCGCCATGGCGTATGACGTGTGCACCCTGCCCGTCTGGGGATTGATATAGCCGGGCAAGGCATCGGTGTAGGTCCCGCGCAGCTTGGCCAATCCGCGCCAGTCAAGCACCTTCTTGGCGATGTCGTGGCCTTGTGCCGCAACCTCTTCCAGCACATCGACATCGGTCGACCAGGCGCCGGTCTTGGTTTTGCGACCCCCGGGCAGCGAAAATTTTCCAAAAAGAATGTCGCCGAGCTGCTTGGGCGAGCCGATGTTGAACTCTTCCCCGGCGAGCTTGTGAATCTGCTTTTCCAGCTTGGCTTGTTCCTGTGCGAAATCGTTCGACAGTTTGCGCAGCAGGTCGGGATCGATCTTAATTCCGGCGCGCTCCATGTCGGCCAGCACCGGCACCAGGGACCGCTCTAGTGTTTCATAGGCCGTGACCTTGCCGGCTTGTGCAAGTTTTGGCTTCAAGAGCAGATAAAGCCGCAAGGTAACGTCGGCATCCTCGGCCGAATAGCGCGTCGCGTCCGCAATCGGGACCTGGTCGAACGTGATCTTCTCCTTGCCCTTGCCGGCCACGTCGCTGAACGAGATCGCCTTGTGCTGCAGGTGCAGCTCCGACAGCTCGTCCATGCCGTGGCCGTGCAGCCCGCTCTCCAGCACGTAGGAAATCAGCATCGGGTCGTCGAACGGCGCCACGCGGATGCCGCGCTGCATGAAGATCAAAAAATCATATTTCAGGTTCTGCGCGATCTTCAGGACACTGTCGTCTTCCAGCAGCGGCTTGAGGCGTGCCAGCATATCGGCTTCTTTCAACTGAATGAGGTCACCGCTGCCGCCGAAGGCCAGACCCTCGCCCTTGGTATGGCCGACCGGGATGTAACAGGCCTCGCCGGGCATCACCGCCAGAGATACCCCGCACAGCCGTGCCTGCATCGCATCGAGCGACGTCGTTTCGGTATCCACACACACCCGGCCAATGTCGCGCGCCCGCGCGATCCATTGATCGAGCTGCTTCAAGCTTGTCACGGTCTGATAGGCGCTGTGATCGATTGCCTTCAGAATCGCGCCGCGATCGGCGATCGCACCGACCTGCGCCGCGCCGGTCTTGGCGGGAGCGGGTTTGGGCGGTACGGCCCTGGGTTTTGCGCCTGATGGCGCAGGCTCGACCGCGGCTTCGATCGCATCGATGTCCTCGATGCCGAAATGCGCCGCTACCCGCTTGGTGATGGTGTTGAATTCCATGCCCTTCAGGAACGAGATCAGGATCTTGGGCTCGGGCTCGTGCACCGCGAAATGCTCCGGGCCTTCCGGTAAGGGCGCATGGTCGTCCAACGTCACCAGCTTTTTTGAGATACGCGCATTGTCCGCGTTCTCGATCAGGGTCTCGCGGCGCTTGGGCTGCTTGATCTCGCCGGCGCGCTTGAGCACCGTTTCGACATCGCCGTACAGATTGATCAGTTCCGCTGCGGTCTTTACCCCGATACCGCGCACTCCGGGGACGTTGTCGGCCGAGTCGCCGGCCAGCGCCTGCACCTCGATCACCTTGGATGGCGGCACGCCGAATTTTTCCATCACCTCGGCCGAGCCGATGCGCTTGTTCTTCATCGTGTCGAACAGTTCGACCTTACCGTCGATGACAAGCTGCATCAGGTCCTTGTCGGACGACACGATGGTCGTGCGCGCCCCCACCTCGCGCGCCAGCCGCGCATAGGTCGCGATCAGATCGTCGGCCTCGTAGTTCTTCTGCTCGACGCAAGAGACGCCAAAGGCCCGTGTCGCGTCGCGCACCAGCGGAAATTGTGGGATCAGGTCTTCCGGCGCCGGCGGGCGGTGCGCCTTGTACTGGTCATAAAGCTTGTTGCGGAAGGTTATCGCGCCCGCATCGAACACCACCGCCAGGTGCGTCGGCCTCTCACCGCCCTTCATGTCCTCGAGCAGCTTCCACATCATGTTGCAGTAGCCCGAAACCGCGCCCACCGGCAGCCCGTCGGATTTTCGGGTCAGCGGCGGCAGTGCGTGATAGGCGCGAAACAGATAGCCGGACCCGTCGATCAGATAGAGGTGATCGCCCTTCTTCAGCGCTTTGGCGGCCGGGCTCAATGCTTCTGTGCTCCGGCCTTCAGCACAAAGCGCCGGTCGCAATAGGGACATTCCACAAAGTCCTGTTCGCCCATTTCGAGATAGACCTTGGGATGGCCGAGCGCACCGCCCACCCCTTCGCAGGAGACGCGTGTGTCTTCGACTTCAACGACTTCTGGAACTTCGACGGGCATGGCACGACTTCTTTGAAGGGAGCGGGGCGGATCATATCCGGCGCTTTCGCGCCCGCAAGCGCTTTGCTCGGACGAAGTCACACTGTACCTTAACTGCCATGGTCACCCTAAACCGCATCTACACGAAAACCGGCGACAAGGGCGAAACTGCGCTTGGCGACGGCACGCGCAGGCCAAAAAGCGATTTGCGCATTCATGCCTATGGCTCGGTCGACGAAGCCAACACCGCCATCGGCCTGGCGCGACTCTACGCCGAGAGCGAATTGAGCCTGACACTGGGCCGCATCCAGAACGACCTGTTCGATCTTGGCGCGGACCTTTCGACCCCGGAGGATGGCCGTCGCGGCGAAGCGCGTCTGCGCGTCATCGATTCGCAGGTGGAGAGACTGGAGCGCGAGATCGACCTGATGAACGCCGCCCTCAAGCCGCTTGATTCCTTCGTTCTGCCGGGCGGCACGCCGGCAGCGGCGTTCCTGCATCTGGCGCGCACCATCGTGCGCAGGGCCGAACGGCTGATGGTCGAATTGGCGCAGACCGAAAAGGTCAGCCCGGCCGCGATCCGCTACATCAATCGCCTGTCGGATCATCTGTTCGTCGCAAGCCGCCTGGCCAATGACGGCGGTGCGAAGGACGTGCTGTGGGTTCCAGGGGCTAATCGGTAGCCCCATTGGCCTCACTGTCACGGCCCGCAAAAGCGGGCCGTCCAGGTGATGCCGGAGTCGGTTTGGCTGAAATGACGCACGGTCCCCAACTGGATGGCCCGCTCTTGCGGGCCATGACAATCGAGTTGTGAGTTAAGCCGCATCCACCGTGCGGCGGCCGAACAGGAATGCAAGCACGATCCCGGGAACGCCGGTTGCCGCCCAACCGGGCAGGGTGAAGATCGCGTCGATCCCGTGCGCCAGCAGAGCGGGCAGATGACGCGCCAGCCAAGCGTGGAAGGCATCGACGCCGGGCTTGTCGAACATTGCCCAGACCTGGTCGAGCGAACGCACGATGATTTTTCCACCATTCTCGAGCGACGACACTGCGTCGGCGCCCAGCAGCATGAGCGCCGAAACCACCAATATCAGACTGATCAACCGCAGAACCACAAACATGCGGCGTGCTCCCATCGACTGGCGCAACGCTAGCGGCGGCCTGTGCGGCGCACAAGAATGGCGAACACCGATTAACCATCAATCCGCACGGTTGAGTACGCCGTGTCGCTTTTGTGTCGCGGTCACGCAGTCGCGCTGCCCAAAAGCGTGACAGCAAGCGCGCATAATTTGATCAATTGCACAAAACAAAAGCCGATGGCGTTCGGCGCAAGCGGCCCGTCATGGATCGAGTTGGCCCTCGCCCTTCGACAAGCTCAGGGTGAGGACCAATGTTGATTCCTCATCCTGGTCCGCGCGCTGGCGCGCGGCGGACCGTCGAAGGATGGACGGCAAAGCTTACTGCGCCGCTGGCGGTGCTTCGACCTTCGGTTTCCTCGACAGGTCTTCGCCGGTGGCTTGGTCGACCTGTTTCATCGACAGGCGCACCTTGCCGCGATCATCGAAGCCCAGAAGCTTCACTTTCACAGCCTGGCCTTCCTTGACCACGTCGCTCGGTTTGTTGACGCGTTGCTGCGCCAGTTCCGAAACGTGTACGAGTCCGTCCTTCGGTCCGAAGAAATTCACGAAGGCGCCAAAATCCATCACTTTGACGATTTTACCGTCATAGATCTCGCCGACTTCCGGCTCGGCCACTATGCCGCGAATCCATTTCAGCGCAGCCTTGATCGACTCGCCGTCGGCGGAGGCGATCTTCACCGTGCCGTCATCTTCGATGTTGATCTTGGCGCCGGTCTTTTCGACGATCTCGCGGATCACCTTGCCACCCGAGCCGATCACTTCGCGTATCTTGTCGGTCGGGATCTTGATCTGCTCGATGCGCGGCGCGTGCTCGCCAAGCTCCGCACGGGCGCCGGTGAGCGCCTTGTTCATTTCGCCCAGGATGTGAATGCGTCCGGCCTTTGCCTGATCAAGCGCGACGCGCATGATCTCTTCGGTGATGCCGGCGATCTTGATATCCATCTGTAGCGAGGTGACGCCGTCCTCGGTTCCGGCCACCTTGAAGTCCATGTCGCCGAGATGATCTTCGTCACCGAGAATGTCCGACAGGACGGCGAAACGCTCGCCCTCCAGGATGAGGCCCATCGCAATGCCCGCGGTCGGTTTCTTGATCGGAACACCGGCGTCCATCAGCGCCAACGAGGTGCCGCACACCGTGGCCATCGAGGACGATCCGTTCGACTCGGTAATCTCGGACACAACACGCAATGTGTAGGGGAATTCTTCCTTGTTTGGCAGCATCGGATGGATCGCGCGCCAGGCAAGCTTGCCGTGACCGATGTCGCGCCGGCTGGGTGCGCCCATGCGGCCCGTCTCGCCTACGGAATAGGGCGGGAAGTTGTAGTGCAGCATGAACGTCTGCTTGCCGGTACCTTCAAGGCTGTCGACGAACTGCTCGTCTTCCGCTGTTCCGAGAGTGCACACCACGAGCGCCTGAGTCTCGCCGCGCGTGAACAGCGCCGAGCCGTGCGTTCGGGGCAGGATGCCTACTTCCGCGAGGATGGGACGAACCGTAGTCAAGTTGCGCCCGTCGATGCGCGTCTTGGTATCGAGCACCGCGTTGCGCATGATCTTGGCTTCGAGGTCGTGGAACAGGTTTCCGAACTCCTTTGCCGAGACCTTGCCGTCACCTTCGCCGACGAAATACTCGGCCGTCTTTTTCCTGATTTCGGCGATCCGATCGCGGCGTTGGAACTTGATCGGAATCTGGAACGCTCCGGTGAGATTTATGCCCGCAACCTTCTCGATCTCCATGGCCAGCACATGCGTGCCGACCTCAGGAAGCGGCCGCGGTTCCTTCGCCGCCTTCTCCGCCAGCTTGATGATCGCGTTGATGGCGTGCTGCATCTCGCGGTGACCGAACATCACAGCGTCGAGCATGATCTTTTCCGACAGTTCCTGTGCTTCGGATTCCACCATCAGTACGGCGTCGGCCGTGCCGGCAACGACCAGATCAAGCTTGGAATTGACCATGTCATCGATCGGCGGATTGAGCTTGTACGCGCCGTCGATGTAGCCGACACGCGCCGCGCCGATCGGACCCATGAACGGAATGCCGGAGATGGTCAGCGCAGCGGATGCCGCGACGAGGCCGACGACATCGGGGTCGTTTTCCATGTCATGGCTGAGCACCTGCACCACCACCAACGTCTCGTTGCGATAGCCTTCGGCGAACAGCGGGCGGATCGGACGGTCGATCAGGCGCGAGATCAATGTCTCGCGTTCCGTCGGCGCACGCTCGCGCTTGAAATAGCCACCCGGAATCTTGCCGGCCGCATAGTAGCGCTCCTGGTAGTTCACGGTGAGCGGGAAGAAATCCACACCCTCGCGAGGCGACTCCGCGCCGACGACCGTCGCCAGCACCACGGTCTCGCCATACGTCGCCATCACGGCGCCATCGGCTTGCCGCGCGACTTTGCCGGTTTCCAGCGTCAAAGTTCTGCCGCCCCAGTCGAAACTTTCCTTG
>JANYBR010000377.1 GCA_025360685.1 Pseudomonadota bacterium | reverse complement strand
CACGCGCGGAGCATGGAGGATGAGGTGCGGCACATCCTTCGAAATGCCGTGCACGAAAGGCCGCGCGAGGTCGCCACACTCGGTTCGCGCATTGCGAAGCGCTTTCACCGTTCGGGCCTCACCGTGGACCTGCCGGAGTGGCGCGGTCGAGCGATCACACCGGCCGACTTCGACTGATGATCATTCTCGACACGAACGTCCTGTCCGCGCTCATGCGGACCACTCCAGACGCCGCTGTCGTGAACTGGCTGGACCGTCAACCGGCCGATTCGATCTGGGTGACCAGCGTTACCGTGTTCGAGACCAGGTTTGGCCTGGCACGGCTCCCGCGAGGCAGAAGGCGCATGGGTCTCGAGCGGGCATTCGACAGCGTGCTCACCGACGACCTCGCAAACCGCGTTCTGGACGTCGACTCGGCGGCCGTAGCGGCTGCCGCCCAGCTTGCCGCGGATCGTCAGCGCGCCGGTCGAGTCGCCGACTTTCGTGACACGCTGATTGCGGGAATCGCCCAGGCCCGCCGCGCGACCATCGCCACACGAAACGTCAGGCACTTCGAAGGGCTCGACGTCCCGGTCGTCGACCCGTGGCAGGCCTGAAGCATTTCCGCCTCCTTGTAGCTGCCGACCTTCAGGTCGGCACATTTGCGGACCTAAGGGCTCGCGAGAGAATAACACTTACAAGTTCTTGCGAGGCGAGATGGTGTAGTTCCAATCCCCGTGAAACTTGTGGGGTGTAATCTTGAGTCCCGCGATCTCTTCGTCAGTCACCTCAATCGCGGTCTCGTAGCGGTGGGTGTCGAGCGCGGCCTTCACGAGAAGGCCGGTGCGCGTCGTCGTCGCGGCAATCAAATTGACGATGGCTTGGTGGCTGATCAGCGGTTTGCCGCGCTAGTTCTGCGTGATGAAACTGAACAGTCGATGCTCAATCTTGTTCCACTTGCTGGTGCCGGGCGGGAAATGGCAGACCGACAACGTCAGATCCAGTTCGTCGGCCAAGGTTTGCAACGACCGCTTCCAGAGCCGTGACCGATACCCGTTGCTCCCGCCGCCGTCTGCGGTGATCCACAACTGTCGAGCGTTCGGGAATCGGTGCCGCCCCATCCGCATCCACCAGGTGCGAATGCTGTGGACCGCGAATTCCGCCGTGTCATGGTCGAGGCCGACGCTGACCCAGCCCTGATTGTTCAGGAGGTCGTACACGCCGTATGGGATGACCTTGCCGAGCGTCTTGTCGCGGAAATCATGGACACGCACGTCCACCGGCTGTCCCGCCGGTCGCCATTCACGGCCGCCATTCTTGAAGTCGCCGACCAACTCCTTCTTCTTCGTGTCGACCGAGATCGCGGGCAGCCCGCGCCGATGACAGCGTGCGACACAGGCATTGAGGTACGTGAATTGCGCATCGCGATCGGGATGCGACGCGCCCTCGCGCGTCTTCCGATTCGCCTGCAGACTGTAGCCCGCGTCTTTGAGTAGCGCGGCCACCGTGCGATCACTGACGGGATGATCCTGCCGGGTGAGTTCAGCAGCGAGTTTCGCGGTGCTCTTACACGTCCAGCGCAAAGGCGACTCTGGATCGCCGCGAGTGGCCGGTTCGATCAGGGCCAGCAACGCCGCGAGCAACGCGGGATCCGTCGCGGTGACCGTCCGTCGGCCGGCGCCGGGGCGGCGCACGCGTTGGGCGGCCGCGGCCCGCTGCCCCGCCGGCAATCGCAACTCCTCCAACCCAGCGATGATGGTGGGGCGCGACAGGCCCGTGGCCCGCGCCACCAGACTGACGCCACCGAAGCCCACGTCCCGCGCTTCGGCCGCAGCCCACTGCCGACGTCGACGCTCGTCCAATTCGAGGGCCAGTACCCGATACTTGCGCCGAATCCGGGCCTCAACCTTGGCGGCCACTCCTCCGCGCACGCCATAGTTATGGCAAAATGCCCTCCTCAGTACAAGAACTAATTGTCAACGTTATTGTTTCGTGAGCCCTAACCAACTCGTAAAATCGTCGAATCACTCGTTGGTCC
>JANYBR010000338.1 GCA_025360685.1 Pseudomonadota bacterium | reverse complement strand
CAGTCGCGCATTGGTGCCAATTGTTGCTGGGACGGAGAGGGTAGAAATGGCCGTAATTCTGGTTGTCGAAGACGATGTGTTTATCCGCGAAATCGCGGAAATGATGATTCAGGATTGGGGTCACCAAATTCTTTCGGCTAGTGATGTGGACGAGGCGCTGACGCAGTTACGCGCGCCGCAGCGTATCGACGCGCTGTTTACCGATATCTACCTGAAGTCAGCCATGTTCGGCGGCTGCGAGCTGGCGAACCAGGCCATCAAGCTGAGGCCAGACTTGCGCGTGCTTTACACCACCGGCAACTACGTCACCGATAAGATGAGGTCGCTTTTCGTTGTCGGCACCGACTGCCTGCGCAAACCCTACACGGAATATCAGCTGCAGCACTCGTTCGAGCAACTCCTTGCGTTGCCGAACTAAACATACACTGTGATCGGAAATTCGGATATGTCCGTCCTTGACTCTCTTGAAAAACCCACGACTGACATTGATGCGAGCGATATCGTCGAGACGGTTCCGAGTGCGCTGCTCATTCTCGACCGCAATTTGAATATTACTTCGGCAAACCGTGCTTTCTATCAAACCTTTCGCACCAGCCCCCACGAGAGCGTGGGGTGCCATATCTACGACCTCGGCAATCGCCAGTGGGATATTCCCGCGCTCCGCACCTTGCTCGAGAGCGTAATTCCGCATCGTGCGTCCGTCGAAGGGTTCGAAGTCGAGCACGATTTTCCCTCGATCGGCCGGCGTACCATGCTCGTCAACGCCAGAAAGATATTTCGCGCCGGCGACCATGACGGCTACATACTTCTGGCCATCGAGGATGTCAGCGAGGAGCGTGCCGCACGGGCGGAGAGCAGGCGCAACTGGCAGTTGACGCAAAGCATCGTTGATACGATCCGCGACCCGCTGGTCGTACTCGAACAGGACATGACGGTCGTCACTGCGAGCAAGGCGTTTCTGACCATGTTTGGCATTACGCAGGCGGAAGCCCAGGGCCGGCGCGTCTCCGAACTGGGCCAGCATCAATGGGACGTTCCCGCGCTACGGCATTTGATGGAAAAAGTGCTCCCGGAGAACAAGCCGATCGAAAGTTTTGAAATTGAAGACAACTTTCCAGGCCTCGGTCTGCGCGTCTTCAACCTCAGTGCGCGAAAAATCTCTCAGCCCGGCAACCACACCCATCGCATGCTGCTGGTGTTCGAAGACATCACCGACAGAAAGCAGCGCGAACGCGACGCGCTGGGCCTGACGAACGAAATATCGCATCGCATCAAGAATAACTTGCAGATCGTCGTCGGGCTGATCGCGTTCGAAGCCAAGCGGACAACTGCACCCTGTGTCCAGGGTTACAAGGCCATGCAGTCGCGCATCGCGGCCATTGCCCAGCTCTACGATCTGATCTCGCAATCGAGTCGCGGCAGCACAATAGCGGTAGACACCTACCTGCGAAAGATCGCCAGGACCATGTCCACGAGCCTGCTCGGCACATCGTCGGGGATTACGATAGCGGTCGACGCGGCCGCATTGGATATCGACCCGGACAGAGCGGTACCATTCGGCCTTCTGGTCAATGAATTGGCGACGAACGCCATTAAGCATGCATTTCCTGGAGGTACGGGGCGTGTGGTTTTGCGCGTTGAACGTGCAGGCGACAAGATCGAACTCACGGTTGCCGACAATGGCGTCGGCATGAAGGAAAAAGACGAGGCAAAAGTGCCCGAAAAACGCGGCACCGATTACATCGCAATTTTCGTACGGCAGCTGGGGGGCGAGTTGGTCGCGTCGGATCCGGACGCGAGCGGGACGACCGTCAGGGTGCGGCTGCCAGGGCTGCTCGTTTCCACCGCTGCGAGTGCCGCCTAAGCACTACGGAATAAGGCTAATTTCACTTCGACGTTGAAGCGCGCATGGAACGATGCGGGCGCCAGGCCGTTGTCTAACTGTCACGGCAGGGATCGAAGTCATGGGTTTCTACTATCTGAATGTGCGCAACGGCGAGACGCTCACCCGCGATCCGGAGCCTTATGTTTTCTCGACCGCGCAAGCCGCGCGCGACTCGGCCATGAAGGCCGTACGTGAGCTGCTGCGCACACATTGTGGCAACGACGCCCAGGAAGAACAACGCATCGAGATCGCCGATGAAACCGGACATCCCATCGCGTTCGTGGATATCCCGGACGCGCGGGCGTATCGATCGGATGGAGACAAGTGAAATGGTGACGTACACAAATGACAAGATGATTGCGTCACACCGACGGGCTCAGCCCTCGTTGCTCTCTCCGTTTGGCTGGTATTTCGTCTGCGCGATGCTCGTCGCATCGACCATGGGAGCGGCCCTGGCCTTCGCGACCTGACGGGAACAAGATTCGATCGCTTGTGTGGGACTCAGAGCACCAAAACACAGATGCAAACGAAAAGGCCCGATCTTGGTCGGGCCTTTTCGTTGCGAATTTGGTTGATCTATTACAATTTCGCGATGTCGCGGATCAAGTTCCCAGAGTTTGAAGTGTTGCGGCGTAGCTTCGCAGAAATGTGCGCCTCTCTCGGGGCACGACACGCAGCGGGCCGAGATGAGCGCAACCGATTTCGGGCCACGGCAATGTCGGGAACTTCCCGACCCTGTGCGCGTTTACCCTGTGGACGGTGAGGTCATCGCCTTGCCCGCGACATTCAGGAGACACGACATGACACTTCGCACACTCAGTTTAGGCAGCGCAGCCATGATCGGCCTGTTGCTCGCCGGCTCGCCCGCCGTCGCGGACGGTAACTACAGCCACAATTCCACGCCTGCGGAACGCGTTCAGACCAATGATCTCAATACCAACGCGGCGGACCGCGCCCGCTCGGACACGAACGTCAACACGGCGGCCCAAGACGACTATGACGCGGCGCGCGCTGCGTATGAGCTCAGCCTCAATAATTATAACGTGCGCAGAACAGCCTACGAAAACGATCGGGCGCGCTACGAGGCTCAGCGCAATGACTTCGACCGCGACCGCATGCAACGTTGGAGCACGTTCCGCTATCATGACCGCTACCACGACATCATCTCGCTTCACTCGACCGATCTGGTCGGTATGACGGTTACGACCCTCAATGGCGATCGCATCGGTCGTATCCGCGCTGTCGACTTTACCCGCGATGGTCGTGTGAACCGCATCGCGATCGGCGTCCGCTACGGCCGCGTTGCATGGCTCTATGCCGACGATGTACGCTACGATCCGCAGTCTCGCGTTATTCTCATCGATCTGTCGCGCGACCAGGTGGAGCGCCTGTCACGGATGCGCCAGTTCGGTTCGTGATCAAGACTCAAGACCACAAAGGCCGGCGCGAAAGTGCCGGCCTTTTTGCTTTACGCCCGTAGCAATCTGGCACGTTCGTATGCGTCCGCTCCGCGCGGCCGAATTGAGGTTGCGTGGCGTTGATGGCGAAGGACCGGGAATAGAGTGATGGACAAATTGCCCGAAGAGCTTTCCACGGCGCCGATGGCGCCACATGTCGAGGAAACTGTTCGCTCGATTGCGCTGCTGAATGCCAAGCATCATCAAGACGCGTCCACCGCACAGCGCAATGTGGACCGTGCGACGGCGTTTGCCGGCCGGCCATTCTTTCTGGGCTTTGTCTGCTTGAGCGCTGGACTGTGGATCGTCACGAACTCGATCATTCATCTGCTGGGCTTGCCGGCGTTGGACGCGCCGCCCTTCGCCTGGCTCGAACTCGCCGCCACCGTGACAGCTCTGCTGATGGCAGTACTCATACTCGTCACCCAGCGAAGTGCGGACCGACTTGCCGACGTGCGCGGACAGATGACGCTCGAATTGACCTTGTTGACCGAACAGAAGGTCGCGAAGATCATCGAGCTTGTCGAGGAACTTCGGCGGGACAGTCCCCATGTGCGCGATCGCGTCGACTCCGAAGCGCATGACATGTCCGTGCGAGCCGATCCACACGCCGTGCTTGGAGCAATCAAGGAGATCGACAAGGAAATGTGCGCCGCGCTGGATCAGGAGACCGGAGCGGTGACCACGCTCGACCCAAAGTAGCAAGCTCCTCTCGACAGCTGCCGCCAAGGTTGCTCTTACTAGCCAAGCGGAGTTGAAGACGGCCGCAGCACGTCATAGAGCTATGAAGACATGCTGGACAATCCGGAAGACACTTTTGGGAAGCTTGCGCGATTCTTGTACATGCAGCCGACAGAAGATCAGCTCAAAACAGCAATCCACCGTGTGAGCTTCCGGCACTTGCAAGAGCAGGAAGCCGCGCATGGCTTTCGCGAAAAGCCTGACCGAGCAAAACAGTTCTTTCGCGAAGGGCGCGCCGGACAGTGGCGCGATCAGCTTTCGCGCAGCCAGGCCCGCAAGATCATGCAGGCGCACCGCGATCAGATGGCGAAGTTCAATTATCCCACGAAATAGATACGCTTCGTGCCCTTCGCAACCGGCCCCACGACACAAAGGTTTTCAAGATTTCAGGCGTTCGCATAGACAGCCTGAACCCTGGTATAAAATTCGCGGTTCCAGCGTCCATGTTCCGGCGGTCCATATCCTGACGCTTTCCATCCGACGAAGGGACCCGAGCCGGCGAATGCCGGTCGTGCTTGATTGACGACAAGTATTCCAGCTTGCGCTTCGGCCAGAAAGCGCGCCTGGCAGGCTTGATCCCGCGAGAACAATGCGCCAAGCAGGCCGTGCTCAACCTGGTTGTGCAGGGCGATCGCCTGCTCGACGTTTGCGGCAGACATCAGCGCAATGACCGGCCCAAACATTTCTTCGCGAGCGATCGACGAATCCGGCGCAAGATCGGTCAACACGGTGGGAGCGATCCAGCAGCCGACTTCCGGGCAGTGCTTCGGCACGCTGCCTCCGGTCAACAATCGCGCGCCGGAGGCGACTGCTGCTTGCGCGGCAGCGAGCAATTCGGTTTGGCGCATTTTCGAGATCACAGGTCCGATATGCGTTCCGCTTTCCGAAGGCGACCCCACGTTCAGCGCTTCGACGGCGGCCCGCAGAGCTTCTGCGAAGGAAACGAAGACTTCACGCGCCACGATTAGTCGTCGGATCGCGGTACAGCGCTGACCGGCAAAACTGAACATCGCCAATGCAAGCTCTTGCGCGACTGCATTCAAATCGGCGTCCGCCAGCACGATTGCCGCATTGTTGCCGCCAAGTTCGGCCTGCAGCGGCCGCATAAGCCGGCCGCAAAGGCGCGCCAGCTGTCGCCCGGCAGAAACCGAACCCGTGAACGAGATCGCGCCGACATCCGCTGCTTGCACCAGCAAATGTCCGGAGAGCGCATCGCCAGTCACGAGGCCGACTGCCTGATCCAGTCCAACTTGCGCAAGACTCTCATGCAGCGCCTGCGACAGACCGGATGCCGGCAGTGCCGGTTTCCACACAACGCCATTGCCGTAGCCAAGCGCCGGCGCGATTTTGCCGATCGGAATTGCGAATGGATTGTTCCACGGCGTGATGAGCCCCACCAACCCATGCGGTCGATAGCGCACGCGGCCGCTCTGGGTTGCTTCGTCGGCGCCCAACTGCAGACAGACGTCATCCAGCAGTGCGAGGCCATAGCGCACTTCAGCCTCGGCATCGGTTCGCGGCTTTGCCACCTCGCGGATCAGCAAATCCACCCAGCGGTCCTGGTTCTGCGACAAGGAACTGCGCCATGCG
Organism: Pseudomonadota bacterium; assembly: GCA_025360685.1. Lineage (GTDB taxonomy): Bacteria > Pseudomonadota > Alphaproteobacteria > Micropepsales > Micropepsaceae > Rhizomicrobium. The sequence continues at coordinate 5,071 of JANYBR010000338.1, read as the reverse complement.
GCAAGGCGTGCCGCACGTTCGGACAACGGAACCGTACGCCACTTGTGCCGGTGCAACGTAACCCGCTCCACGGTTGAAGCTATCTCCGACTCGCGGCTGAGCTTTACTTCGCCCAATATTGTCGACCAGTCGGCCGGATTGCGGTGCAGCCAGGTTGGTTTTCCGACGGCCCGCATGGATCGCGGTGCGTGGGAAAACTTCGCCAGAATGTCCACCATCGGCAGACAGGTTGCGGCGCGAGAGCCCAGCCACTCGAGAGTCAAATCCGAATGCTCCGGATCGTAGGAAGCCACGCAATCGGTGGCTAGAAACACCGTGAAGCCATGGGCGTAAGCGTCCAGGATCGTCGACCGCACGCAGGCATGCGTGTAAAGACCGGCCACGATGAGATTGTCGACGCCGATTTTGTGCAAATGGGCCAACAGCTGCGGATCTTCAAATCCACTGTAGAAGCGCTTGAAAAAAACCTTTTCGCCGCTCTGCGGCGCGAGCGAAGCCGGCGGCTCAGCCCCCGGGCTAGCGCCCAGACAGGCAACACGGCCCGCGTCCTTCCAGTGCGGCATGGCGTCGGACGAGTCCGCCGCCACGCGTGTCTGGACATGCAGGACAGGCCAATGCTGCTCGCGAGCCGCATTGAGCAATGCCGCGAGCGCAGTCTCCAATACCGCCTTGTCCGGCAAGAGCCCCGCGCGCGACAGGTAATCCTGCTGCACGTCAATCAGTAGCAGCGCGGGCCTATCAGTCAAATTTTTCGGTCCGTTAGTGCGGCACTAAGATTTTCTTTTACCTTGCTTGCAAACGCCCGCGTGCCCAAGACCTGGCAGTCAGGCATCGCAATGTCGCGCGTGCAGAGGCCTTGCCGCAACGTCAATCGAATGGCCTGGCGCAGCAAGCGATCCGCCTCTGGCCAGTTGAAGCTTTCGTGAAGCATCATCCCGAGCGAGAGGATTTGTCCGATGGGATTGACGACGTCGCTGCCGCTGATGTCGCGGGCGGCGCCATGGCCCGTCTGGTAGACGGCGAACCCGCGCTCGTTGAAATTGCCCGAGTAGGAGAGGCCGCGCGACGCCAGCAACAGCGAACCGCAATCGGCCAGCACGTCCCCGAACATGTTGGGCGACAAGATCACGTCGAACTGTTCGGGATTTGCGATCAACTGATACACCGCATTGTCGATTTCCTGTTCGAACAACGCAACGCAGTATTCGCCCGCCATCTCTTCGGCGCAGTCTCGCCAAAGCTTCGATATGGAGGGAATGCCGCCTGGCTTGAGCACCACGTGCAGGCGCTTGCGGCGGCTGGCGGCCAAGGCCAGGGCGACCTTGAGAATGCGGCGCACGACTCTGTCATTATAATTGAACGTATGCGTGGCGGTCGTGGAGCCGTCATCATCCAGCCTGGTCGTCCACTCCCCCTGATAGACGCCCCCCAAATTCTCGCGAACCGCAACGATACTGGCGCTCGCGACGATCTCCGGCCGCAGGACGCCAGCGCGCCTGAGCTCCGGCAGGGGTTCAAGAGGAGTGAATTTGCAGAAGAGATCGAATTTCCGGCGCAAATCGTAGACAAAGCGCTCGCCGCCTGGACCGCAGAACAGTGCACCCTTTTTCTGAAATATGTTGGCGACGAATTCGATCACCTCTCCCGACAGGCTCTCTCCATGCAGCGCCTTGGCAGGAAACCCGATCGGCCCACCCTGTCGAACGTCAAATTTTCGCGCCGTGTGCGCGCGCAGTACGTCGAGAAGTTCCAGCGCGGCCGGAACAACTTCCGTCCCGACACCCTCACCCTGCAGCACGCCAACGACGTGCAGACTTGCGGGATCGAACGATCCGCAACCGGCCCCAACAAAAGGCGCCAAGCGCGGACGCACGGCGGTCACTTCGTCAATCATTTTTGCTACTATCCGGGTCGCGGCTAAAGGAGTCTTTCGCTGTTGGATATGACTCCCTGCTCGCAAAGTATTTTGTCAGATGTTTTTCGAGCTCCGGCCGCGCGACCTTGCCCATTGCGTTGCGTGGCAGCCGCGGCACACGCACAAGCCTGGTCGGCACGCCAAGCGGGATTTGCGCCTTGATCTGCTGCCAAAGACCGCGCATCGCTGCGTCGTCGTCGCTGACTGCCGCGATCACCAACATGTCGACTGAGCCGAACTTTATCATGATAGCGCAAGTCTCTCTGATCGACGGCGGCTGAGCCAGTTTGGTCTCAAGATCCGCAATCGAGACTTTCCAACCCATCAAATTAAGCGTTTCCGACAACCGCCCATTGATGGCCAATAAGCCATCCGCAAATAACACCCCCTCATCGCCGGGATAGAACCACCCCCCACGGAACGGGCTATCGGGTGTGTCAGAGTTGGCGCCCACATAGGCGTTTGCCATGTGAGATGTTCGAGTGCGCACGATACCTGGTTCGCCGGGCGCTTCTATTTTTCCGTTTTCATCAACAATTTGGACGGACGCGCCTTCGACGACAAAGCCAACGGCACCAGGGTGGCGATTCAATAGGCTCGAATCGCCGGTCGCGACACTTCCGGTTTCGGTGGCGCCGTAAGCGATGGATATCTTCTTACAGGCAATTTGGAGCGCCCGTTCGCGGACCGAGTTCGGCAAGCGTCCGCCCGCCACGATAAATTTGCGGGTGTCGCGCCCGTCCCATGGCTTCCAGAACGTTCGAAGGGTGTCCAGCAGGCGCTGAGGTGAGGTGACGATCGTCGAGGTCCGTGACAAGGACTTTAGTGAAAGAACTGACCGGTCCGTTCCGGGAACGGGTGACCTCATGACGACGCTGCCACCGGCATTCCAAACCGCAAGCGGATAGCGAAATCCTGCCGTGGTATCGATGCCCAACAAAGTCATGAGAACAGTTGCCTCGCCCAAATCCTGGCTGCTTCTGGCAAGATCAATTCTTTTGTTCAGTACTTGCTCATTCAACAGTATGCCCTTTGGGTTTCCCGTCGTGCCCGAGGTGAACATCAGACGCTCGACCCGCGCGCCGGACGAAGCAGAACTCCTGATCGATCCACCAGCAGAAAGATCAATTTGCTCACTTAGCGGGCGTATGCTCTTGGGCGAAAAAGCCAGCGCACTCTTGGCCAAACTTTTTCCGGTCGTGTCCGCGGCGTCACCCAGCCAGACGTCCATTCCACCCACCGCAGCAATTTCATCCGCAAATTTGTTAGTCAGTGTCGTGACTACGAGATTCAAATTCATACACGCCAGGTGAGCAACCCACGCCCAGTAGGAATGCCTCAGGAAAATTCCTACGCGCTGTCCTGGCGACAAACCGTTGCCGCTTAGCCAGCAGGCAAGATCGGCGACGTCGGAACGAAAACGGGCGTAGTCGATTTCGTCATCACCAAAAATGATCGCGGTGCGGGCCGAATGAACATCTGAAAATTGAATTGTTGCGTCCAATTGGCCCACCTGACCGATATCGTAGCAATCTTCGGCGGCTTGGAAGCGGGTTGGCCCGCCACAGTCCCCGAATTAAGTTTCCGCTCAATGCACATGCCATTGAGCGCTTGTCCCGGGGCAGCTCGTTACAACCGCCTAGCTTTGAGCTTCTCAAACAATACAAAAATTTTGCCGGACATTTATTGCGCCCGCCGGGTGGATGTTATTGCAGAGCGGATGCGCTATCCAGACAGGAAGCAGATGACGCCACTTCTTGAAAGCGACGCCCGCAGCCTTTTTGACGTCCTTTTGGAAATCGTCGTCCTTGAACTTGCAGTGAAAAAGGGGCCGCCCGAACGGGCGACCCCTCCATCATATTGTCACGTCGCTGCGCTTTAGAAGCTCACATCGTCAGCGCTCAGCGACAAATTGATTTGCCGCTCGAAGTGCGGCGTGCTGAAACCACCTGCATTATGTTGGCGCTCCAGCGTGTCGCCGCCGAAGAAGTAGGTCACACCCGCGGACAAAACATTGTCCGTCTGCGTGAAGCCAAGATAGCTGATCGTCATGCCGTTGTAGCCCGCATAAACTGCGAAGGGACTATCGTCGAACTGGTGACGCACAGACACGCCGTAGTTCCAGCCCGTCTCGCCAACCGGCGTAAAGCTGCAGCAATTCCAAGCGGCCCCGCCCGATCCCGTGAGATAACCAGCGCCCGCGGACACTGCGTCATTGGGATCAAAAAACCAGGTCGCTCCAACTCTGGCGAAGAATGCGTTGCACAAAGAGTTGCAATTGGGTGTGCCAGATACTCCTGGATTATCAAGATGGAACAGCCCGCCAAGCTGACCTGTGATACTGAATGCGGAACTCACCGCCCAACGCGCTTCACCACCAACCGCCATATAGAGATTGCCGCCGGCACCTTCATCGGCGTAACCGCTGTCTCCGACGGTGGTCTCTTCAAACATCATAAAACCGCCGACCTTGAGATCGTCCATGACATCAGTGTTGACGTGCGCCGTGCCGCCGTAGGTCGAAAGACCCATCTCATCGTCAAATTTTCCGAACCAGTTGTTATGGTTGGCACCGGATTCCGCAGCAAACACTTCAATTTGAGTGCTCCAACGGTCGTCCAGGGCAAATTCAAGTTGGCCGCTGATGTTCTTAATGAAGAAATGCGAGTGCATCCCTGCCGTCTCTTGGCCCCAACTGATGCCAACGCTCAACGAGCCCGACGTGCTCGCATTGGCGGCAGTAGCCGAAGTAAGCGCGATAACACTGACCGCAGTAAGAAGCTTGATCCGCATTTCATTCCCCTCTTGAATAGGCCGATTTGAAAAATAGTATGGTTAATTGGAGCCAGGATTCTGGTCCGTTTACGTGGTAACTTAATGCTATATAGACCGGGATTTCGCCAGAGATAAAGGGCCTTTTTTGCCGATTTAGGTGCGGTTATGTGGCATTTCTGCTAGGGTGTCGACCGAGCGAGACTCAACGAACGCAGATCCTGACTTTGATACCTGATCGCATCAGCGGCGTGGTTCCCGCGACCTGTCGGCCGGATCGGCAGACCTGAAAGGCAGACCATTCGCCATGCGATCAGGTATCAAAGTCAGGATCTGCGTTCGTTGAGTCTCGCTCGGTCGACACCGTAGCAGAAATGCCACATA
>JANYBR010000503.1 GCA_025360685.1 Pseudomonadota bacterium | reverse complement strand
CACCCACGGCTGATACGCGGTCCATGAAACTTGCCATCCTCAAGGAGCGCCGCGACGGCGAAACCCGAGTCGCGGCGTCGCCCGAAACTGTCAAGAAGTTCAAGGCACTCGGCCTGGACGTTGCGGTCGAGGCTGGCGCCGGCGCAGCGGCCCGTATGTCCGACTCGGACTATCAGGCGGCCGGCGCCACGATTGCAACCGACGCGGCTTCGTTGCTGACCGGAGCCGACATCGTCCTGTCGGTCCGGGCACCCGACGCAGCCCGGATCGCGGCGATGAAGCAGGGCGCGGTTCTGGCGGCGCTGCTCGCTCCGTATACGGATGAAGACACGCCCGCCAAGCTTGCCGCCCAGGGTGTCAACGCGTTCTCGATGGAATTCCTGCCGCGCATCTCGCGCGCCCAGGCGATGGACGTGTTGTCGAGCCAGGCCAATCTCGCCGGCTACAAGGCGGTGATCGATGCTGCGGCACAGTTCGGGCGTGCGATGCCGATGATGATGACTGCGGCCGGAACGATCGCGCCGGCCAGGGTGTTGATTATGGGTGTCGGCGTTGCAGGGCTGCAGGCTATCGCCACGGCGCGACGTTTGGGCGCCATCGTGTCGGCCACGGACGTGCGTCCCGCCACCAAGGAACAGGTGGAATCGCTGGGCGCGACATTCGTCGCCGTGATGGATGAAGAATTCAAGAACGCGCAGACCGCCGCCGGCTATGCCAAGCCGATGTCGGCGGAATATCAGGCCAAGCAGGCGGCGCTGACCGCGGAGACGATCAAGAAGCAGGACATCGTCATCACCACCGCGCTGATCCCCGGCCGCAAGGCGCCGGTGCTGGTGACCGAGGACATGATCAAGACGATGAGGCCGGGCTCGGTGATCGTCGATCTGGCGGCCGAGCAAGGCGGCAACACGCCGCTGACGAAACCCAACGAAGTGATCGAGGTCCATGGCGTGACGATCATGGGCTACACCAATCTTCCCGGCCGCCTGGCTGTGGATTCCTCGTCGCTCTACGCGCGCAACCTGTTCAATTTCATCTCGCTCATCGTCGACAAGAAAACCGGCGCGCTGGCGCTGAACTGGGACGATGAGATCGTCAAGGGCGCCGGGCTGACCCGCGATGGACAAGTCGTGCATCCGGCGCTGAAGGGATAGAACCATGGAACTTGTCGATCCGATTGTCTTCCGCTTGACGATCTTCGCTCTTGCGATCTTCGTCGGTTATTTCGTTGTCTGGAGTGTCACGCCGGCGCTGCACACGCCGCTGATGAGCGTGACCAATGCGATTTCCTCGGTGATCGTGGTCGGCGCGCTGATCGCCGTTGCCGTGCCCGCGCTCGGCTCGGCGTCGTGGATTTCCAAAGGCCTGGGCTTTGTCGCGCTGGTGCTGGCCAGCGTGAACATCTTCGGCGGCTTCCTCGTCACCTCGCGCATGCTTGCGATGTACAAGAAGAAAGAGAAGTGATGCGCGAGCTTCACTCCTTCCTCATGCTTCGACGGGCTCAGCATGAGGGTCAACTCTTTTTCCTCACCCCGAGCTTGTCGAAGGGTGCGGGGAGGGGGAGCGCCCCATGACGGCCGATCTCGCCGCGCTCGCCTATCTCGTTTCGGGCGTTCTGTTCATTCTGGCGCTACGCGGGCTGTCGTCGCCGGTTTCGTCGCGCGTGGGCAACCGCAACGGCATGATCGGCATGGCGCTGGCGATTGCCACCACCTTGTGGGTCTCCGGTGTCGTCGATGCGATGACCTGGGGTCTGGTGATCGCCGGTCTCGCCATCGGCGGGGGCATCGGCGCCGTAACCGCGCGTCGCATCGCCATGACGGACATGCCCCAGCTTGTCGCGGCGTTCCACTCGCTGGTCGGCCTCGCAGCGGTACTGACGGCGGGTGCAGCGCTGTATTCGCCGCAAGCCTTCGGAATTGGCAGCGAAGGCGCGATCCGCATGCAGAGCCTGATCGAGATGTCGCTCGGCGTCGCCATCGGCGCCATCACCTTCGCGGGCTCCCTGATCGCCTTCGCCAAGCTCAATGGCAACATGTCCGGCGCACCGATCCTGCTGCCGGCACGGCATATGCTGAACATCGTGATCTTTGCCGCCATCATCGGCCTGATCGTGCTGTTCGTCGTCCAGCAGCCGCTCTGGGCGTTCTGGGCGATTGCGGTGCTCTCCTTCGTATTCGGCATCACGCTGATCATTCCCATCGGCGGAGCGGACATGCCGGTCGTCGTCTCCATGCTCAATTCGTATTCCGGCTGGGCGGCGGCGGGCATCGGCTTCACCTTGGAGAACTCCGCGCTGATCATCACCGGCGCGCTGGTCGGCTCCTCGGGCGCCATCCTGTCCTACATCATGTGCAAGGGCATGAACCGGAGCTTCGTCTCGGTGATCCTGGGTGGCTTCGGCGGCGAAGTAGCGGCGGCCAGCGGCGCGGTTGAGACGCGTCCGGTGAAACAGGGCTCAGCCGAGGACGCCGCTTTTATCATGAAAAACGCAGGCTCCGTCATCATCGTCCCGGGCTACGGGATGGCAGTGGCGCAGGCGCAGCACGCCGTTCGCGAGATGGCCGACAAGCTGAAAGCAGAAGGCGTGAAGGTGTCCTACGCGATCCACCCGGTCGCCGGCCGCATGCCCGGTCATATGAACGTGTTGCTTGCCGAAGCCAACGTACCGTACGACGAAGTGTTTGAACTCGAAGACATCAACTCGCAATTCGCGCAAGCCGACGTGGCTTATGTGATCGGCGCCAATGATGTGACCAACCCGTCGGCGAAATCCGATCCCAAATCGCCGATCTACGGCATGCCGATCCTCGACGTCGAAAAAGCCAAGACCGTGCTCTTCATCAAGCGCGGCATGGGCTCCGGATATGCCGGCATCGAGAACGAGCTCTTTTTTCGCGATAACACGATGATGCTGTTTTCCGACGCCAAGAAGATGACCGAGGGAATCGTCAAGGCGCTGGACTGATCGTGCCATGCGCGCTCTGCGAGGGTGCCGCGTTCGGCGTGCACGCTTCGCCGAGCCGCGGGCTGCTACCGTCTCGCCGCATCGCAGGCGAGGAAACGATGGATCACTATCACACCTGGTTCGACCTGAAGCCCGGCACCAAGGACACCGAATTCGCGCGGGCCATGGCACGCTACATGCAGCATCTCAAACAGCACGGCGCCATCGAAGGCTGGCGGCTCACGCGCCGCAAGCTCGGTTTCGGTCCGAAGGAGATGGGAGAGTTTCACATCGTGATGGAGACGCGCGATCTGGCCCAGCTGGACGCGGCGTTCAAACTCGCCGCTTCGCGGCGCGAGCCGACGGAGAGTGTGCATTTCGGCGTCAACAGCCAGGTGCAAAACCTGACCATCGCGCTTTATCGCGACTTTCCTGATGTGGTCCGGCATGAAGGCGAGGAAAAATTCTGAGCCCGATGCGACACTCGCGATGGCCTGCGCGCTTCATCGAAAATCCCTTATGAAACAGATACATAAGTCCGATCTAGTGTGAGCGCGCGCAAAGACGAAATCCATACGGCGCCGGTTTGCGATACCGCGAGCGCCTCGACTTTTAGTGAAGAATTCGGTCGGCGCTATCGCGGCGAATGCAAACGCGCTAAGGCGGTCTGGCTGGCGAACGCGCGCCGTTGCAGTGGATTTCGAAGATGACCGAGTACGATGCGAACATGACGGCGCCAAAGCGGCGATGGACCGCGGGGCGAATCTTGGCACTCATCGGTCTGGTGCTTTTCGTCGCCGCCGGCGCGTATTTCGGGTTCAATTGGTACAATGCTCCGCCACCAACTCCGCCGGAAAATCCCGCTGCTGTTGCCGAACGACGGGCCGAAGCCGTCGCCCTTTGCACGGCGGCGATCTCCACGGCGAAAGGTTTCGGCATTGTCCCGGCCTACACCGAACTGGCGAGCGATGTCGTGCAGAGAACCGAGACTCAGGGGCGCTACTCCTGCCTGGCGCACACCGATGCGGCGAAATATCAGATCACGTTCGAATTGATGTGCAAGGATCTGAACAATTCCAAATGCATGAGCTTGTATACGGTGGCGCAGGACCAGACCGGACCGATCTACCAGCGGCACTAGAGCCGTTCCTTCACGCCCCCGCGCTTACAGACATGCGCCCACTGCTCGGCCGTAACGGGCTGCACCGAGAGACGCGAGAAGGTCACCAGCGTCATCTTGGCGAGCAGCGGATCTGCTTTGGCCTGGGATAGCGTCACCGGCTTCGGCAGATCAGCAACGGCCTTGACCACGACGAGACCGAACTTCCCGGTTTCGTCGGTCGGATCGGGCCGGTATTCGCCAATGACTTCGACGATGCCGACAATCTCGCGCGCCTCGCCCGAGTGATAGAAGAATCCGCGATCGCCCTTCTTCATCGCCATCATGTTGAGCTTGGCCTGGTGATTGCGGACGCCGCTCCAGGGCTCACCCTTGGCGCCCTTTTTCTTCTGCATCGGCCAGGACCAGGTTTCCGGTTCGGACTTGAAGAGCCAGTAGGCCATGGTGCCAATTCCTAAAGTTTTGCGCCGCAGTCGTTGAAGGTCGCCTTCCAGGGCCGCACCTCCGAATGCGCGAACAATCCCGCGATCTTGTAGGGGTCGTCGGCATGCCATTTTCTGGCGGCATCGAGGTTGGCGGCTTCGACAATGATGAGACTGCCGGCCATGTCTTCTTTCGAGTCCAGGAACGGACCGCCCAACCGGACACCGCCGGCCTTGCGCGCATAGGCGAAATGAGCCTCGCGCGTCGCCAGGCGCAACGTGAGGGAGTCTTCCTTGTCGATGGCGATGATGGCGAAGAGCATGATGACTATCCCCCGTGCTTGAGCGTCTGATCTTAGCGCGCTCGCCAGTCGCGTCGAGCGGCAAGCGTGAATTTACTCCGGCCGCATGGGGCGGCTCATCAGTCGCTCCAGCGCGGCGCCCGGCGCAATGACGCCGTCGAGCACGGCGGCGATGGTCTCGGCAATCGGCAATTCAACGGCATGCCTGCGGGCGCGAACCACCAGGGCAGGCGCAGTCTCGACACCTTCGGCTAGCGGACGGCCAGGCTCAGTCAGCTGGGCAAGCGGCGTGCCGCGTCCGAGCAGCTGGCCGAACGCGAAATTGCGCGACGATGCGCTGGTCGCCGTCAGCACCAGATCGCCCAAGCCGGAAAGTCCCATGAAAGTTTCTGCTCGGCCGCCGAGCGCTTCGCCAAGGCGCGTCAGTTCAGCGAAGCTGCGCGCCAGAAGGGCGGCGCGCGCGCTCTCGCCAAGACCCAGTCCGTCGGCAACGCCGCAACCGATCGCGTACACATTCTTCGCGGCGCCGCCGAGTGCCACGCCCGTCAGGTCGTCGCTGACATAGGGCCGAAATTGCGCATGACCCAAAGTTGCCTGCAGACGCTGCGCGATATCGAGACGGGCCGCGATTGTCACCGCGGTCGGCAGTCCCAATGCGACGTCGCGGGCAAACGATGGCCCCGACAAGATCGCGGGCTGCGCGCCGGGCGTGACCTCCCGCAAAATTTCGGTCGGCAGCATGGCTGTGCCGCGCTCGATGCCCTTCGCGCAGATCATGAGCGGCACGCCGGGCGCAAGCAGCGG
>JANYBR010000323.1 GCA_025360685.1 Pseudomonadota bacterium | reverse complement strand
GCCTGGATGCTTTCGACATCGTCGGTCTTGACCGCTTCCTTGAGCGCGGCCATCGCGTTCTCGATGGCGGTGCGTTCGGCCGGATCGACCTTGTCGCCATGTTCCGAGAGAGCCTTGTCCGTTGAATGGATCAGCGCGTCGCCCTGGTTCTTGGCTTCGACCAGCGCGCGGCGCGTCTTGTCTTCCGCGGCATGGCTTTCGGCTTCCTGAACCATCTTCTTGATGTCGGCTTCGGACAATCCGCCCGAGGCCTGGATGCGGATCTGCTGTTCCTTGTTGGTCGCCTTGTCCTTTGCCGTGACGGACACAATGCCGTTCGCGTCGATGTCGAAGGTAACTTCGACTTGCGGCACGCCGCGCGGCGCAGGTGGAATGCCCATCAGGTCGAACTGGCCCAGCATTTTGTTGTCGGCCGCCATTTCGCGCTCGCCCTGGAAAACGCGGATGGTCACGGCGGTCTGGTTGTCTTCAGCGGTCGAGAAGATCTGCGACTTCTTGGTCGGGATCGTGGTGTTGCGATCGATCAGGCGGGTGAATACGCCGCCCAATGTCTCGATGCCGAGCGACAACGGCGTGACGTCGAGAAGCAGAACGTCCTTCACTTCGCCCTTCAGAACGCCGCCCTGGATGGCCGCGCCGATGGCGACGACTTCATCCGGGTTGACGCCCTTGTGCGGCTCCTTGCCGAACAACTGCTTGACGACTTCCTGCACCTTTGGCATGCGCGTCATACCGCCGACGAGAATGACTTCGTCGATCTGGTTGGCCGTGACGCCGGCATCTTTCAAGGCCTGCTTCACGGGGCCGATGGTCTTCTGGATCAGGTCATCGACCAGCGCTTCGAGCTTGGCGCGCGTAATCTTGATCGTCAGATGTTTAGGGCCCGACGCGTCGGCGGTGATGAAGGGAAGGTTTACTTCGGTCTGCGCCGCGCTCGACAGTTCGATCTTGGCTTTTTCGGCGGCGTCCTTCAGACGCTGCAGGGCCAACCGGTCGCTGCGCAGGTCGATGCCGTTTTCTTTCTTGAATTCGTCCGCGAGATAATTGACCAGGCGCTGGTCGAAGTCCTCGCCGCCGAGGAACGTGTCGCCGTTGGTGGACTTTACTTCGAACACGCCGTCGCCGATTTCGAGCACCGACACGTCGAACGTGCCGCCGCCAAGGTCGTAGACGGCGATCGTGCCCGAGCCCTTCTTGTCGAGGCCATAGGCGAGCGCCGCGGCCGTCGGCTCGTTGATGATGCGCAGGACTTCAAGGCCAGCGATCTTGCCGGCGTCCTTGGTCGCCTGGCGCTGGGCGTCGTTGAAGTAGGCAGGAACCGTGATGACGGCTTGCGTCACCTTCTCGCCGAGATGGGCTTCGGCGGTTTCCTTCATCTTCTGCAGGATGAAGCCGGAGATTTCGGACGGCGAGAAACGCTTTCCCTCGCGGCCCGCGACCCAGGCATCGCCATTGTCGGCTTTGATGATCTTGTAGGGGACCATGCCGATGTCCTTCTGGGTCATCGGATCGTCGAAGCGCCGGCCGATCAGGCGCTTGATGGCGAAGAAGGTGTGTTCGGGGTTGGTGACGCCCTGCCGCTTGGCGGGCTGTCCGATGAGCCGCTCGCCGTCCTGGGCGAAGGCCACAATGGAGGGCGTGGTACGCGCACCTTCCGCATTTTCAATGACTTTGGGGGCCGAGCCCTCCATGACCGAGACGCACGAATTGGTGGTTCCCAGGTCGATACCGATGACTTTAGCCATGTCTTATTCCTCTCTTGGAGCGGCGGGTTCCTGGCCCCTAAGGCGCCTTCCGGCCCGTCCTCTTTGAATCAATTGGCAAAACCGGCGCGTGGCGTAAATCCATGCCGGTTCAAGGGGGTATATAGGGAGGGGGTCGGTCCGCTGCAAGGCTGAAAACCTTGTAATTGACTGTATTTGCCGCGTCAGACCCTGCGCCAAATCGGCTCGGGTTGCGTCCGTTTGCAACGTTGCTCGACCTCGTCCGGACACAAGGGTCGACACGGCGTTTAGCGTTTCTGTGCCGCGTGATCCGCAAGAATATCGGCGATGCAGGCGCTGACCTTTTTGGCCGTCGGGATGTGCAGGAATTCATTTGGGCCGTGGGCGTTGGAGTGCGGACCGAGCACGCCGGTGACGACGAACTGGGTCTGCGGATATTTCTCTCCGAGCATGGCCATGAAAGGAATCGAGCCGCCCTCGCCCATGAAGGCGACGGGCTTGCCGAAATGCGTCTCGCTTGCCTTGGTCAATGACATTTCCAGCCAGGGCGCGAGCTTGGGCGCGTTCCATCCCGTCTGACCGTCGTCGGCATCGAACTCCACCTGTGCGCCATAGGGCGCGCTGCTCTCAAGGGTGCGCTTGATAGTCTTCGTCGCAGCAGTGGCATCGCAGGTCGGCGGCAGACGGATGCTGAGCTTGGCGGTGGAGTAGGGCAGCAGCACGTTGCCACCATTCTCCGGCAAG
>JANYBR010000300.1 GCA_025360685.1 Pseudomonadota bacterium | reverse complement strand
CGGTCGGTTACGATCACGATGCGAGGATTCGGAATATCGCGCTCCATGGCGAGCGCTTTGCCCAGCATCACCATCGTCAGCGACTTACCCGAGCCTTGCGTGTGCCAGATGACTCCACCCTTGCGCCGGCCCTCCATGTCATACTGCTTCAAACGCTCGATGGCTTTCAGGATGCCGAAGTACTGCTGATGCCTCGCGATTTTCCGCACGCCGCCGTCGAAGACGGTAAAGCGGCGCACCAGGTCGAGCAGCCGCTCCGGGCGGCAGAGCGCGTAGATTGTCCGGTCCTGACCCGTCACGCTACGCTGGCCCTCAGCGACCATCGCGTCAAAGTACGGGCGGGCATCGGCAAAATCGCCGCTGAAAACGGCAGCCTGCTCAGCCTCGGTCAACGGACGATTCGCATAGGCGGAAATCTCTTCGTCATTGTCGACCGCGTCGCGCCATCCCTGCCAGAACTTCGCGGGCGTGCCCACCGTTGCGTAGCGGGCATCCTGGCGATTCATGGTGAGCAAGACCTGGGCAAAGTGGAACAACTGCGGGATGTCGTCGTCGCTCTGGTAGCCGATCAGTTGGCTCGTCGCCTTCTTCAGCGTCTCAGTCGGGCGCTTGTTCTCGATCACCAGGAAGGGAATGCCATTGACGAAACAGACAATGTCGCAACGCTTGGTCTGCGTCGAGCCGGTTCGCTCTATCGAGACCTCGGCCGCGACGTGGAACTGGTTGTTCCGGGGGTTCTCCCAATCGACATAGCGGAAGGAATAGCTCTTGCTATCGCCGTCAATGGTCTTGGTGATCGTGGTGCCGAGGAGGAGGTTGTCGTAGACATCTTCATTGGTGGCAACGAGGCCCTTGATGCGATCCGGCGTCGGCTTCAGCCGGCGCATAGCCTCGTGCGCATCTTCGAGGTCGAAGCTGTACTCGCGGCCCCGATAGGTGTAGTGATTGATCTTCAACAACTGATCGGCCAGCACGTCGTCGAGCACCACCGAGCGGAGGCGCCCGCCGCGCAGGCGCAACAGTTCCGCCTGGCTCAGCGGCTTGTAGCCAAGGGCGACCAGCATCTGCATGGCCGGAATCTGGGATTGAGCCTTTTCTGCGGCGTCGAAGATCATAACTTCCAAGCCTCGTGCCTGGCTTGGTTGAAGAACCGTACACCAGGAGTGTTCGGGCAACGGCCAATCTTCTCGCGCTGCTGTTCGAGCTTCTGCACCAACCCGACGTAGTACTGTCTTTCCCCTGGCCACGCCTCTTGGCCAGCCAGGAGTTCGAGATGGCGGCGATACACATACGAGATTGCGTCGGCCACCTGGACGAGGCTGGAGTGATCCGACTTGATGGCGAAAGCAGTGTTGATGATCTGATCGAACCTGTCCGAAGTGGTTCGTCCACACCAAACAGTCTGTCCACGCTTCGTGCCTTGAAGTTGATAGAGGCCGTCATACCACTCGCTCGGCTTGTAGAGCGCCTCTGTGAGCTTCGGCATCTCAACCTTGTTGTCATCCATAATGACGACCGTAAGACCCTTGCTCTTTTCGACAGACTGCATCTTCTTCTGGACCAACGAGCAAGTGAACATGGCCGACGAGAGCCAGTAACTCGCCCCGAATGGACACCCTGGGGCACTCGCCAGCGCGTTGTCGAACTTCTGGTACGATAACGCGACACCAAAGATCTTTCCGCCGTTGTCAATCGCAAGTTCGCAGAGTCCGGTCAGTAGATCCTTACGAACTTGCGCGTCGATCTCGCTCCATCCGCCCCTGCCATTGATGAACCGGCTGGTCTTGAAATCGTTGCGCACCCCAGGATACAGGGCAAAGATTGCCTCCAGCTTGGCATCGAAGTCCTCCGTCTTCTTCCGCAGCTTGTAGGCGTCAACCATCAAGCCGCACATCGTGAAGATATCGCCCTGATCGCGCCCACCGCTTTCGTCCACGTAGATGAACTTCACGCCGTCACCCTCCACTCGCCCGTTAACAGCTTCTGCATGAGGCCACGCTTTTGACGTGACAACGCTTCTGCCTGACGCTTCAGGAGTTCCAATTCTTTCTTCATGGCATCCAGAGAATTTGCCTGGGCAATTTGGACTGGGATGTCTGGAAGAAAGACTCTGATTTCCGAAAATGCAGGAAACTTCAGGTTCCAGGTGTCGCTCGTCAGACCTTGCGAATATCGTTCAAAGTCGTGAATCATTCTTTTCGACTTGAAAAGATGGAAAGCGTAACGATCGTTGATTTTGCCCGCAATCGGTGTGACTACGGTATATGCTGGGCTGACAATTCCGCGTCGCGTCGACAGACCACAGACACCTTGCCACATGCGCATCGTGTTGTAGCCAATATCTCCTGGCAGAATGAGCTTGTACTTCGATTTATCCTCCGTAGAACTGTCTCTGCGTCCTACGTCCTCCTGGCTGATTACGCCGCCGGCCATCGTGATGCTCAGGAGTGCATCGGAAGTGACGCCTGGTTCTGTTCTTTCCGTGAAGAGCTTGCCCAGAGTAAACGTGTGCCGCGCCTTGTTCCGTTCCTCGCAGGATGGATGGCATGGAGAAAAGAATCTTCGCGCAATGCCGTCTCGGCGCTGCAGTTTCGCCCCGTAGAGAGATCCCAGCTTTTCGATTGCCTCATCCCAGGTGCGCAGGATCGCGGCGATCGTGCGTTGTTCTTTGAGGACGGGAAAAGGTAGTTCCAGTTCCGCAAAGCGCGTCACGCCTAGATGCGCAATCGAATTCGTTTTGACGGCAATTCGGGAAAACACTCCTATTGCTTGACAGTAACGAAATAGCTGAAGTGCATATTCCGCGTC
>JANYBR010000285.1 GCA_025360685.1 Pseudomonadota bacterium | reverse complement strand
CTTGCGGCCGCAGCGCGAAGGTGACTCGAGCAAGAACCCCGTTTCCGCTGAGTAGCGTGTTGTCGTGAACTCGGACCTCGCTTGCGCATCGCAATCACTGTTCAGTTTGCAATTTCATACCGTCGAGTGCGCCAACATTTGCTCTTGGAATTGGATTGTGGGTAGAGCTCGCACGCCGGTCGAGGTCGACCCTCAAGTGTTCAGCGTTGCCCGTCGGATCATCGGCAGCGCGCGCCCATAAGTGGCCTGCCGCCAAATCCATTCGAGCGGCCCGAAGTAACACTTGTTCAGCCAGGCTGCGCTCAGCACGCACTGAAGCGCGAAAATGGTGAGCGCAGTTGCTATGCATCCGACGATGCCAAGTTTCCCACCAAATCCCAACCCGACGCCGTAGAACACATACACCGCAAGGAGCGTTTGGCTTACATAGGTGGTAAGCGCCATACGGCCGGGAGGCGCCAATGCTCGCAGGGCTTTGCCATATGGGTGCTGCCAGGCGAGTGCGAAGCCCGTCGCATAAGCCAGCGTCATCGCCGGAACGGCGATTGCGAAGATGACTTGCTCGGCCGCCCACAATGCCGAAGGCGGAAATCTGGGTACCGCCCAGCCAAGCGGCACCCAAACTGCATTGCCCAAGATGCCCAGCGGAGCGCAAACCGCAAACACGCGACGAAATGTTCTGGAGTTCAAGGCAAGGTCGCGATACAGCCTCCGCTTACCAATGTAGGCGCCAATCAGGAACATTCCAAATATCGATATTGCTTTACCTTCATAGATCATCTGCAGCGCTTTGATTTTCACGAGTTCAAGATTCGCACTGAACATCGCGGCGGTGTCGGTTCCGCCAAACGTCTGACTTAAGGTGAAGAAATTGCTTACCGGATCGGTGCCGTGTTTAACCGGGGCAAGCAGCACGACGAGTGGCCAGACGACGAGGGGCCAGAGCGCGCGAATGACGAGGACAGTTATCGCGGTCCAGCCTGTTCGCGAAGCCGTCCAACGCGCCGTGACGATCAGCAGAAGCCCAATGACGGCGTAGTCCTTCAAAATATCGCCGTACCAGACGAGCGCGTGCGCCAGTCCGATGACAAAGAGAATCAGGAGGCGGCGTGCGAATCGACGAACGAAATTGGCGCCGCGACGTAGTGCGCTCTCCAACTGGATCGCAAAACCGATACCGAACAGAAGCGAGAACAAGGAGAAGAATTTTCCGTTGATCAGAAAGGCGGAGATCGCGGAAAGCGGCCCGTCCACGCCAAGCCAATCGCGTGACGCTTGTTCGCCGTGTGTCATGAACTCGTAACCGGAAAAGCCGGGTAGGTGGGAAATGAGGATACCGAGTAATGCCAGACCACGCAGCGCGTCGAGCACGTCGGCGCGCTCGGAGTCGGTCACGGGCCCGTGTCGCGACAAGTCAGCGCGCGCCTGCGTCATGGGGCAAACGCACCACGAATGGCAGCGCGCAGCTCTCCTTCCCAGGCCGCGCGCGCCGCTCCGCGTGCGCGCCGAGGTTCGAGGCTCGCCAGAAGGTATCCGTACGTCGCCGGTCGTATGAGCAAAGCGCCAAAGAGAAACACGATGGCCTCCGGCGTCGCGTGCTTGCGGAGCACGCCGTGCCGGACACCGTCCTGGAGCCAGTCGCGCAACTTCGCGAGAAGCTTGCCACTCGGCCTGCTCTTGTCGGTGGCGGAGACGGCGACCTGGAAGCCTGGGCCATCTTTGCCCATCGACATGATCCAATGCACGAGCAAACGCGCCGTCGCTGGGCGATCGAACAGATGAAGACTTGCGGCGATGCAGACATCCTCGAGCGCTTGAAGCGAGACGCTTTGGCTTGCACCGATTGTTGCGCCAATCACGGCGAGCATATCTCCCGCGACGCGGTCGAGTACCGCGCTTGCAAGAACAGACTTGCTCGAGAAGTGCCGATATAGACTGCTGTTGTCGAGATCGACGGCCGCTCCCAGCTGGCGCATCGTCATCGAGTCGAAGCCGTGAAGCGCGAAGAGTTCGATCGCGCTGTGCAATATCCGATCACGCGGTCGGCGACCGCGCGCCGGCCTCTGCGCCTTGCGCGTACGAACCATGTTCCATTCAAGCAAGCGCTTGCTTGCATGTCAAGTGCGACGTGTTTACGGCTTGTCGGCAAGATGCCCAACCGGACCCGGCATGCCACGGAACCTGACGAATTGGGGTCAATATGAATGTCGCAGTCCTCGTTCTGTCATTGGGACGGAGTGCGCCGCACTGATTTGCCGGTTCGCAGTTTCGTCTGCCGGGCGCGCCAAAGTGCCGAAAGAATGACAGGGCACCCGAAGAGATGGTCGCGACTCTGCCGCGATTCCCTCATGGTGGACTTTTGGCGGGCGACACTAGAATGAGGACGGCACCGGCGCATTCGAAGGAGGCCCGTCCATGTCGCTTTCCGATCTTGCAGCTGTCGGATCTTTTGTTTCCGGCATTGCCGTCGTCTTTTCTTTTACCTTCCTGGCGCTTCAGATACGCCAAGCCAATCGGAACCAAAGGTCCTTGATGCAACAGGGGCGCAGCGCCAGAAACGTGGACATACTCTTGCGGATGTCGGACCCGTTCATGAGCGAAACGATTGCAGAGGCCGACAGCAACTGTGCGGCGCTAGGTCCCGGGAAGATTTGGGCCTTTTATGGCTTTGCCGGCGCAGTCTTCTGGACCTATGAAGACTCATTCCTCCAGTTCCGGGCCAATACGCTCGATGCCACCAGCTGGGAGTCGGACGTCACCACCATTAAAAGGCTGTTGCGATACCCGGCCTATCGCGTGGCGTGGAAAATGGCGCGCGACGGCATGAGCGGAGGTTATCGCGAATACGTCGACTCCATCATGCATGACGTGAAGTCCGATACCTCGCAAACGTTGACCGAGTTGTGGAAAACGTGCGTGGCCCAAGAATTGCCGGCGGCCTAGAACTGTCTGGTGTGGCTCGCAGAGCGAGCCACGATCAGCACCCGGTTCGCAGTTTCATCGCGTCCGGTGCGCCTTCTACCAATCAATTAATTTTGCTCGCTTCGACATTCACCAAGCAGGATAGAAGTGAAAACTTCCAACACATCGACCCGCAAAAATACGAGCAAATTGAGTGAGTGCCCCAAGCGCGTCGCCGATCAGTCATTTCGCGGCCGCGACGATGGTCGTACCGTCAGTGGAATTCGAGCATCACTTAAACGTCCGCTTCAAGTGGACAGCGGACATTCGATCTTTCGAAGATAGCGTGCCAGGAGATGCCCTCGCGCGCTGTCACAAAATGCAGCGTGATACGCTGAGCAGGACGAGTCCGCTGCCAAGATTCCAGACCACAGTTACAGTCTGAGCAATATTGATCAGATTGTGGGCCTGTAGACTGATAGGGGGACATCCAACTGGAAGAGCTTCGCCATGATACAGTCCCCGCTTCTCGGTCAGCGATTGTGCCAGGCTCTGGGCGAAGAAATCTTGCACGAGATCCCAATTGCCTGCGCGGCGGCGAAAATCGAAGGCGCAGTCAGTCGCGTCATTGGCAAGATAGTTTGGAACACATGAGTTTTTCATCGGACCGGCCGCTCAATCGGCTCCTGCATGCCTTGCCGGCTTCCAATCTCAGGCAGTTGACGCCGCAGCTTGATCGCATTCGATGTCAGCGCTCGCAGATCCTGATGGACGCTGATAGTTCGCTGGACTATGTCTTCTTCCCCCATAGCGGCGTCGTCTCGGTGCTCGCGGTTTATGCAAACGGCAGCATCATTGAGATGGCAACGGTTGGTAGAGAAGGCTGCACTGCGGTACAGGCCGTTCTGGGCGCAAAAACTTCGTCTGTCCGGCTTCTCGTCCAGATTCCCGGCGACGCGACGAAGATGTCGCGCGTGGCGTTCACGCGTGCCATGGAGTCAATGCCGTCTTTCCGAAAACTCATGTACGCCTACGCCCAAGCATTTCTTGAACAAGTTCTGGTGTCAGTGGCTTGCAATGGTGCGCACAACCTCAAACAGCGGTTGGCACGCTGGCTGCTGATGATGCGCGATCGAGGCGACGATGACACGTTGAAGATCACGCAGAACCTGCTCGCCGAAATGTTGGGCGTACAGAGGCCGAGCATCACGCTCGCTGCAGCAGAGTTGGAACGTGCCGGTCTGATTGAGCGGGGCCGGCGGCAGGTCACGATCCGCGATCGGCGGGGCCTCGCGGCGCAATCTTGTGAGTGTTACGCGTTGGTCCGCGAGCGCGTCGCGTATC
>JANYBR010000275.1 GCA_025360685.1 Pseudomonadota bacterium | reverse complement strand
AGATCGTAGAGATGGTTGCCTGAAAAGCGCGCCAGCGCCCAGAACGACACCGCGTCGCTTTCGTCCCAGCTCTGGCGGATCACGGGCACGTTGCTGCCTGGCATGCGGTCGAGCCGCGCGCGCTCGTCGGGCAGAGGCATTTCCTGCTCGCGGGTGAGAAGATGCGTCGGCATGGTGGACCAGCGATTCGACCAGGCGCCGAGAGGCCGGTTCTTGTCACGCGGCGCGCGGGCGTATTTCGTGGTGTGATCGATGAGGTGCACCTCTCGACCCCACACGCCGGCGAGAATCCAGTCGCGCACCGATTTCGCTGTGCCGGCCAGGAGCGGCAGCAGGGAGCGGCCATGCGTGCGCTGGCGGATGTTAGCCTCGATGCCGAACAGTTCGGCCAAGGTTGCGAACAGATCGACGCTGGTCGTCAACGCATTGTTGGTCCCGGGCACCACGCCCGGCGCTGCGATCAATAGGGGAATGTGGCCAAGTGCTTCGTACATCGGAACCGCCGGCTTGCCCCAGATGTCTTTCTCGCCCAGATAGTGACCGTGGTCGGTGCAGAGCACGACCATTGTGTCGTTCCACAATCCCTTCTCGTCGATCATGTCGAGCACTTTGCCCAGCCAATGGTCGATCATGGTGAGCTTGGCGCCGTAGCTGGCGCGCAAATGCTGAGCTTCGCGCGCGCTCATCACGCCGCGCTTGACGATGCCCACGCCATAGGGCGGCCAGATCAGCGGCGGGCCGTCCCAATCGGGATCGTAACGCTTGATGTACGCATCCGGCGTGTCGAACGGTTCTTGCGGATCGAATTCGTCGACAAAGAGGAAGAAACGGTCGTGCACGCCGGCATTGTCGCCGAGCCAGCGCGCGGCGGCTTGCATGGTGCGCGGTCCGGGAAAGTCGGCTTCGCCGCGGAAATAGCCGCGCGAATTGTCGTAGGGCATGTGCCGCTTGGGTCCGAACATCGGCGCGCCAACCCAGCTCGGATCGGCGCGCGTCTTCCACGCATCGCCTTCATGGCCGCGTTGATAGTCCCAGGCCGTGAAGTCGACGTGATAGTTCTCGCCGCCGGTTTCGAACAGATGCGGATGGTCGCTGATCAGTTGCGACACGACGCCGGCGCGGCGCAGCGGATAGGTGATGGCGTCTTCCCACAACTCCACCGAACCCCAGGGCCGCCAGAGAAAATCCCACGCACCGCATAAAATGTCGTGTCGCGCCGGCATACAGGGCAGGGCAGCGGCATAGTGCTTTGTGAACTGCACCGAGCGTTTTGCCAGCCGGTCGAGGTTCGGTGTCTCGAATTCGCGCCCGCCATAGCTGCCGAGCATATGACGATTGAGGCTATCGAGGAGAATGACGATCGCGTTTTTCGCGAACGGCGGACTCGTCATTTGGCGTGGCTTCGCTCGGCCAGCGCCAGGGTTTTCCAGCCAAACGCTGTCTCGGGCACTATGTCGCTCATCATCCGCGCCTTGCGCTCGGCGACCACGCGCCCGCCCATCGTTTCATAGAAGAAGCGTGCATTGTTTCCCGCATGGGCCCAGATGACGCAAGAGCTGAAACCGCGCTGGCGCAACTGCGCGAATGCGCCGTTGAGCAGCGCGCGTCCCGCGCCACGGCCAAAATAGGCCGGATCGACATAGAGAGTATAAACTTCACCGTCATAGCCGAAGGCGCGGTCACGCGAAGCACCAAGGCTCGCCATGCCGACCAACCCGGCTTGCGGATTTTCCGCGACGAGAACCAGTTCACGCCGCTGGTTCCGGATCGCAGCGTACCAGCGGGCCGTCTGCCCTTTCGGCGTCATCGCGCAAAGCAGCGCGGTCGACAGGACGGCGGGATAGGTATCGTGCCAGGACTCGATGTAGATACGCGCGACTTCGGCGGCATCGCTGGGCCGCGCCACTCTGATGTTGAGCGCGAGATCGTCCATGCGCGAAGCTTCGCGCAACGCGACGATGGGAGCAAGCGGGAAATGGAAAACTGGTCGGTGAGGGAAGATTAACGTCCGCGCAGGCGCTTCACCGCGATCCACACCATGACGCCTCCGACAGCAATGAAGGGTCCGCCGAATAGGGCGGCGGCGAAGATCATGGAAAGGCTGTCACTGGCGTTCTGCGGGTTCACGAACGCGTCAAGCAGAGCGCCGCCGCCGAATATGCCGGTGCACAAACCGGACGGGATGAGGAACAGCAGGCCGATAATCAACAGCGCCGCCGTGCCACCTGCACTATATTGCGGCCTTGGAGAGGGATCTGGGTGGGACATGCGTTTGCTCACCTCACTTCGGCCGCCCGATCGACATGCCGGCGCGCAGCAACACTATACCAACAAGAACGGCGCCGAGAATTGCGATCCCGAAGGGCCAGATATCCGAGACGCCTCTCAGAAAGGTGGCCGGATTTTTGATCAGATTTGCAGCAAGAATAAGAAACATCATGCTGCTGCACAGTCCGGAAGGGACCAGAATCACCATGCCAACGACAATCAACGCTCCGGCAATCAGCAGGCGGCCCGGCGTGCGCGGTGCCTCAGGCAGGGACACGGGCGGACTCGCGCAATGTCACATCCAGGCCGCTGCGATAGAAGAGATTGTAGGTGTCGAACGGGATGATCTTGCCCTCGGCCGTGACGAAGTGGATGCAGGACCGTTTCACCGTGGCGACGCAGAAATTGTATTTGTCGAGGAACTGCACGATGACGATGCGGAATACCTTGTCGTAGCCAAGATCGTCCGGCACTTCGACCTGCGGCAGGCAGCACAAGAGGTCGCCGAGAACTGTCTTCGTGCGCTCGCCCGACGACGCAAGTGAGAGCAGGTCGAAAAGGCGACTTTTCAATTCCGGATAGCGCTCGAAGGAGATTGTATTGGGCGCAACCGCAAGGATCTCATTCTTGGGAATTAGTTGGGTGATCGGCGTCACCTTCGACCCGTCGCGCAGGCCGTAAGCTATTGAAATTGAATCGGGATTGCAGGGTAGCGGGATGATGTCCTCGCTCTGGAAAACCTCGCCCGCCTGGGTCGCGATGGCGCGGCGGATGTCGGTGAGCAGCATCCGGTCACGGTTCTTGTCGAAGCCGGTGTTTCGCCCGGCGTCCTGCACCGGCTGGAACGTTATGCCGCGTACGCATTTGTACGAGAGGGCATGGCGCACAACGTCGCCGATCTCGGTATCGTTGACGCCTTTCTTCACGACGCAGACGAGCGTGGTGGAGATCCCGGCCGCTTCGAGATTGGCGAGCGCCTGTTCGCGCACCTTGCGCAGGTCGGCGCCGCGGATGTTCTCCAGCGCTGCGCGATTCATAGAGTCGAACTGCAGATAGACCTCGAACCCGGGCTTAAGCTTGGCCAGCTCGGCGACAAACGCCGGGTCGCGCGCGATGCGGATGCCGTTGGTGTTGAGCATGACGTGGCGGATCGGCTTGGTCTTGCACAGTTTGAGGATTTCGACGATCTGGGGATGGATGGTCGGCTCGCCGCCGCTGATCTGCACCAGGTCCGGGTTTCCCTCGCTTGCCACCAGGGTTTCCAGCATCGCATCGACTTCGTCGAGCGTACGGTTGCGCGTTTTCTGCGGCGATGAATCCGCGAAGCAGACGGGACAGGTCAGATTGCACTCGTCGTTGATCTCGATGAGTGCGAGGCACGAGTGCTGCTCGTGATCGGGACACAGGCCGCAATCATACGGGCAGCCGTAGTGCGTGCGGCTCTGATGCTTCAGCGGCATGTCGCCGGGCTTGATGAAATCCTTGCAGCTTTTGAAATAGGCCGCGTCGCTGGAAATCAGCGTCTTCTGCGCGCCATGCTCCGGACAACGCTTCAGGTAGAAGACATTGTCACTTTCGATTGCAATTTTTGCGTGCACCAGCTTCAGACACACTTCGCACAGCGACATGGTCTGGCCGTAGAAACTGTATTCTCTAGACGGCCGCACGAAGCTCATGGTTC
>JANYBR010000257.1 GCA_025360685.1 Pseudomonadota bacterium | reverse complement strand
CAACCATTCATCGGGGCACGGACGAAGTAATGTAAGCAACTTCTCATTGGTTGCGCGTTCTTCACCCAACCACTTCGGCCAATCCTTTTCATCCAAGATGACCGGCATGCGGTTGTGGATTTCAGCCATGGCGTCGTTCGGCGCGCACGTCAGGACGGTGCAGCTCAGTACCTCTTCGCCGTTAGCCGGATTCTTCCACTTCGACCAAAGTCCGGCCATTACCATGTTCTCGCTATCGGCCATCCCGATCGCGTAGGGCTGTTTTTCCTTGCCCTTGGCATCGAGCTTCTTCCACTCATAAAAGCCGTCATCACACGGCGCGCAGCGTCCGAGTGACTCAAGTTGTTCAACCCTCCGAGAAGATGGGTCGCCCGGACCGGCCTAGCAACAGCGTGGGCCGGGCGATGACGGTTGGAGGCGGCGGACAATCACAGCGCGGTTATGCTCCCCCATGATCCGCAAGCTTCCGTCCGGCGAGTACCGGCTCTATTCGCGCAAGAAGAATCCCAGGACCGGCAAGCGGCGCAATCTCGGCACGTTCAAGACGCGCGCTGAAGCCGTGAAACACGAACGCGACGTGCAGTTCTTCAAGCGGCGGCGCTAACCTATAACCGTCATCACCCGGCGCGCAGCGTCCGGGTGACGGCGTTCTCGCTGGTGCGATAGTTTTCAATGTCGAGTTCCTGACAGAATTGTTTCAGACACATCCTCATTGTCATGGCCCACCGGAGTGTGGGCCACCCAGGTCAAGTCTGCTCAAATGTCGAAGACCTATTTCGTTTACATTCTTGCGAGCAAGAGAAACGGTACCCTCTACATCGGTGTTACAAATGATCTTTCCCGACGTGTATGGGAACATCGCGAGGGTTTGGCGCCCGGCTTCACACGGAAATACTGCGTGCACCGGTTAGTTTATTTTGAAGTGTTCGAATGCATCGAAGCTGCCATCCGGCGAGAGACGCGATTGAAGAAGTACAAACGTGAGTGGAAGATAAATCTCATCCAGTCGCGGAATGTCGCGTGGGATGACCTCTACGAAACTTTGAATAGTTGAGACGCGTCACCTGGGTGGCCCGCAGTCGCGGGCCATGACAGTGGTGGGCTGCGTCTTCACCCCACCTCTTTCGTCATCTCGCGCAGCTTGAACTTCTGCACCTTGCCGGTGGAGGTTTTGGGCAGTTCGGTGAACACCACATAGCGCGGGCATTTGTAGCGCGCGAGGTTGGCACGGCAATACTCGATCAGCTCGTCGGCCGTGACATGCTCGAAGCCGCGCTTGCGCTCGACGAAGGCGCACGGCGTTTCGCCCCATTTCTCGTCTTCCTTCGCCACCACCGCGACGAACATCACGGCGGGATGCTTGTTGAGCGTGTCCTCGACTTCGATCGAGGAAATATTCTCGCCGCCGGAGATGATGATGTCCTTGGAGCGGTCTTTCAGCTGGATGTAGCCATCGGGATACGTCACGCCGAGATCGCCGGAGTGAAACCAGCCGCCTTCGAAGGCTTCCTTGGTTGCGTTGGGATTTTTGAGATAGCCCTTCATGACGATGTTGCCGCGGAACATGACTTCGCCAAGGGTCGCGCCGTCGGCGGGCACCGGCTCCATCGTCTGCGGATCCATCACGGCCAGGTAATCGAGCGCGTGATAGCGCACGCCCTGGCGCGCCTTCTTGGCCGCGCGCGGTCCCTTGTCGAGATCGTCCCAGTCCGTGGTCCACTCGTTGATCACGGCCGGGCCATAGGTCTCGGTCAATCCGTAGACATGCGTGACATTGAAGCCGGCGTCGCTCATCGCGGCCAGCACGGATTCGGGCGGCGGCGCGGCGGCGGTGATGAACTCTACCTTGTGCGGCAAGGGCCGACGCTCCGCAGCGCTGGCGTTGATGAAGGTCGACATGACAATTGGCGCGCCGCACAGATGCGTGACCTTGTGCTCGGCGATGGCGTCGAACATCGCCTTGGCGCGCACCCAGCGCAGGCAGACATGCGTGCCCGCCACCACCGACAAGGACCAGGGAAAGCACCAGCCGTTGCAGTGGAACATCGGCAAGGTCCACAGATAGATCGGATGGCGCGGCATCTGCGCCGACAGGACGTTGCCGTATCCCATCAACGCCGCGCCACGATGATGGAACACCACGCCTTTGGGATTGCCGGTGGTGCCAGAAGTGTAGTTGAGAGAGATCGCGTCCCACTCGTCGGCGGGCGGCGCCCAGTCGAATTCCGGATCGCCGCCGGCGAGAAACGCTTCATAGTCGATGCTGCCGAGCCGCTTGCCGGTCTGCGGAAATTCCAGATCGTCATAGTCGATGATGAGCGGTCTTGCCTTGGCGAGCTTCAACGTCTCCGTCATCACGCCGGAAAATTCGCGGTCGGTGATCAGGAACTTCGCCTCGCCATGATCCAGGATGAAGGCGAGCGCCGCCGCATCGAGCCGCGTGTTCAGCGCATTGAGTACGCCGCCCGCCATCGGCACGCCGTAATGCACGTCCAGCATCGGCGGGGTGTTGGCCAGCATCACCGCCACCGTGTCGCCTTTGCGGACTCCCTTTTTCGCCAACGCCGAAGCGAGGCGACGCGAACGCGCATAATAGTCTGCATAGGAAAAACGCTGCCTGCCGTGGATGATCGCGGTGCGGGTGGGAAACACGCTGGCGGCGCGCTCCAGAAAGGTCAGCGGCGTCAGCGGCTGGTAGTTCGCCGGATTGCGTTCCAGATCGCTGTCGTATTTGCCGCCGCCAAAGCGCTGCGGCATTCGCGGCATGGCGCGCATCGCCCCTTCCACGGCGCGGCGGATCAGCGACTTGGCAGGCCGCCGGCGCACATCCGGTTTGGTCGGCCGACCGAGCCGAACCGGCTTGGCCGCGGTGTTTTTCTTCGCGACTTTCCTGGCTGCTTTCTTGATTGTCTTGCCGGCTGGTTTGGCGCGCGCCTTCGCCGGCCGCGATGTTCTTTTCTTCTTTTTCACTTTTGCCATGGCAGAACTTCGATCAGCGGTTTCGATAGCGGCGAGACGCTAATGAATGGCGCATGGGCCAGCAAGATGGACGCGGTACCGTGACGTTGCTACGAAGGCCCGCCCCAGGGAATCACCCATGTCCGAACCGATTCAGTCCAAGCCGCGAGGGCTTCGCCGCCTCTATGCGTGGATGATGAAGAATGCCCGCGGCCGCCATGCCTGGGCGGGCCTGGCCGCCTTTGCCTTCGCGGAATCGTCCTTCTTTCCCATTCCGGCGGACGTGATGCTGGTGCCGATGGTGCTCGCCCACCGCGAGCGCGCCTTTCACCTGGCGGCGTGGTGCTCCCTGTTCTCGGTGCTGGGCGGCGCGCTCGGCTATGCCATCGGCTCGGTGTTCTTCGACACGATCGGCCAGTGGCTGATCCACACCTATGGCCTGCAGGCGGCGTTCGACGGGTTTCGCGCGGCTTACGCCAAGTACGGCTACTGGATCATGGTGCAGGGCCTGACGCCGATCCCCTACAAGCTCGTCACCATCGCCAGCGGCTTCGCCGGTTTCAACTTCCCGCTGTTCATGGCGCTGTCGACCGTCACGCGAGGCCTGCGCTACACGCTGGTCAGCTCCCTGCTTTATTTCTTCGGCGCGCCGGTGCAAGCCATCATCGAGAAATACATGGAAGTGGCATTGATCGGATTTCTGGTGCTGGTCGTGCTGGGCTTCGTTGCGGTGCGCTACCTATTTTAAACAAGAAGGCGTCGTAAGACCTAGCCACGATGCGTAAGCAGATCCTGGCCATCGGGGCCATCCTCTTCTCGACTGCACTCTACATCGTGGGCAATGGCCTGATCGGCGTGCTCATTCCCGTCCGCGCCCACCTCGACGGCTTTTCCAATCTCGCACTCGGCATCATCGGCTCGGCCTATTTCGCGGGCTTCGTGATCGGATGCTTCGCCGGCCCGAGGCTGCTGGCCAGGGTCGGTCACAGCCGCACATTTGCCGTCGGCGCCGGGATTTCCGCCGCGACGGTGCTGCTGCAATCGATGTTCGTCTCCGAATTCTTGTGGATCGTGCTGCGCGGCGCGTTCGGCCTGGCCGCGGCGTCGATCTACATGGTGATCGAAAGCTGGCTCAACGATCGCGCCACGAACGAAAATCGCGGACGGATTTTCTCGACCTATCTGACGGTCAATTTCGCCAGCCTGATCGTCGGCCAGATGCTGTTCGGCACGGCCAACCCGTCCAGCTTCGCTCTGTTCAGCCTGGCGGCGGTGCTCTACGCGCTCTGTCTCATTCCGATGGGGCTGACGCAGCTGCCGCAGCCGCATGCCGCGCACGTCCCGTCGCTGCGCCCCTTGCACCTCTTCAGCGTTTCGCCGGTCGGCGTGATGGGCTGCATCGCGGTCGGTTTCGCCAACAGCGCGGTATGGACCCTGGCGCCCGTCTATGCCCATGCGCATGGTCTGAACAAGGGCTGGATCGCGGTGTTCATGAGCGTCTTTACGCTCGGCGGCGCGCTGATCCAGTTGCCGCTCGGCCGCTGGTCCGACCGCATCGACCGGCGCATCATCATCGCAGGTATCTGCGTGCTGGCGTGCGCGGCCGGCATCGCGTTGGCGACGTTCGGCGGCGCGCATCGCTGGACGATCCTGCCGCTGATCGGCGTGTTCGGAGCGGTGGCGCTGCCGCTCTACGGCATGTCGGTCGCCCATGCCAATGACCGCATTTCGCGCCAGAGCTTTGTCGAGACCTCGGCGACCTTGCTGCTGATCAACTCGCTGGCTTCGGTGTTCGGCCCGACGGTGGCGGCATTGATCATGGGCTGGGCGGGAACCCAGGCACTGTTCTACTACACCGCGGCCATTCATGCGGCGATGGCATCGTTCGCGATCCTGCGCATCTCGCTGCGCCACGACGCGTCCGGCGTTCACCGCGAGCCCTATGAGCCGCAGCCGCAACAGTCGACCCTGGCGACGGCAGAGTTCGATCCGCGAAGTACGGAAGAGACGAGCGCGGCGTAGAGCGCTCTTGTATTCCTCAAAAACACCTCAATTGTCATCCCGGGCGAGCAAAGCGAGACCGTCCATGAGCGGCCGCTCATGGACCCATCGAGAATATCTCACGGTGGGTCCCGGATCGCCGCGTTCTTCGCTGCCGCTCAGAACCGGTGTCCGGGATGACAGGTGAAATTGTTTGAACTGACGCCCCTCACCCCGGGCTGTCGTCTTCCTGTGGGAATTCGAGCGGGTCCGGAGCGCCGGATGGCGCGGCGGACGGCGCTGCTCCGGCCGTATCGTTCGCAGGTTGAGGCGGGGCGGTCGTTTCCGAAATCGGCTTCAGCTTCGCGCCGACTTTCTCGGCGCGCTTGAGCGCACGGTCGCGCTTGGCGCCGGCGCGGGTCACCGCAAGGTCGAGCTCGAGCTGCGAGCACAGGCCCAACGTCACCGGATCGACCGCCTTGATGTTGGTCGCGTTCCAGTGCGAGCGCTCGCGGATCTTCTGGATCGTCGCCTTGGTGGTGCCGATCAGCTTGATGATGTCGGCGTCGGCGAATTCGGAATGGTTGCGCAGGATCCAGTACACGGCATCCGGCTTGTCCTGACGCTTGGAGACCGGCGTGTAGCGCGGCGCCTTCTTCTGCTTGACGGCCGGCATCTTGTGCTTGGGCGGCGCCATCTTCAGGCGCGCCTTGGGATTCTTCTCGGCTTCCTCGATCTGTTCGCGGGTCAGCTGGCCGCTGGTTACCGGATCCTGGCCCTTGATGCCCTTGGCCACGTCCTCGTCGGCGATGCCCTTCACTTCGAGCGGATGCAGGCCGCAGAAATCGGCGATCTGCTCGAAGGTGAGCGAGGTGTTGTCGACCAGCCAGACGGCGGTCGCCTTGGGCATCAGCGG
>JANYBR010000227.1 GCA_025360685.1 Pseudomonadota bacterium | reverse complement strand
AAGGTGATGGGCGCGGTCGGCGAGGGCATCAAGAAACATTGCCCCAAGGCTTTCGTCATCTGCATCACCAACCCGCTCGATGCCATGGTCTATATCCTGCGGGAGAAGTCGGGCCTGCCCCACAACATGGTGGTCGGCATGGCCGGCGTGCTCGACAGCGCGCGCTTTCGCCACTTTCTCGCCGAGGAAATGAGTGTTTCGGTGGAGGATGTCACCGCCTTCGTGCTGGGCGGCCATGGCGACACGATGGTGCCGATGCCGCGCTTTTCGACGGTGGCGGGCGTGCCGTTGCCGGAACTGGTCAAGATGGGCTGGATCAAGCAGGAGCGTCTGGATGCGATCACGCAGCGCACGCGCGACGGCGGGGCGGAGATCGTCGGGCTGCTCAAAACCGGTTCCGCGTTCTATGCGCCGGCGACATCGGCCGTGGCGATGGCCGAGAGTTACCTCAAAGACAAGAAGCGCGTGCTGCCCTGCGCCTCCTATGTCAACGGTCCCTACGGCATCAAGGATCTCTACGTCGGCGTGCCGGCGGTGATCGGCGAGAAGGGCATCGAACGCATCGTGGAGCTCGAACTCACCGCGTCGGAGAAGGACCAGCTCGCCAAATCGGCGGATTCCGTCAAAGCTCTGATCGAGGCCTGCAAGAAACTGGACCCCAAACTCGTTTAGCGTCGGCAAACGGGGGCAGATAAGGACGAACCTGGTGTTTCGACTTCTGCTCGCGGGACTGCTGGCGCTCGCTATGACTCCTGCTTCCGCGGCACCGCTCGCCACCCTATTCGTCAAGGTCGAGAAAGTGTCCTCGCGGGGCGGCGACTTGCGCATCGCGCTCTACGAGCGCCAGAGCTATGGCGTCGACAGTGGCGATACGGTGGCCGATGCCGTGGTGCCGGCCAAGCCCGGGCAGACTCTCGTGACGCTTTCCGGCATCAAGCCGGGGATCTACGCCATCAAGATGTTCCAGGACGACAATCGCAACGGCAAATTCGACATGAGCTGGATTGGCTGGCCGCTCGAGAAATTCGGCTTTTCGAACGACGTGCATCCGACTTTCAGCGAGCCGCCCTTCGACAGCGCCAAATTCGAATTGCGGCCCGGAACGAATACGATCACCATCCATCTGCAATAGAATTCGCCGGAGAAGCATGAGCGGCCAGCGCCCCTTCGATCTTGGCCGCTGGCGCGTTGATCCGGCGCGTGGCGCCCTGCTGCGCGACGGCAAGGAAACACGTATCGAACCGCGCCTGATGGACCTGCTTGTGCTGTTCGCGGCGTCGCCAGGCCGCGTCATCACCAAGGATGAGATCATCGGAGCCGTGTGGGGCGGGCGTGCCATCGGCGACGACACGCTGGCGGCGGCGATCAGCCGCCTGCGCATGGCGCTGGGCGAGACAAAGGCCAAGCGTTTCATCGAAACCTTGCCCAAGCGCGGTTATCGCCTGGTCGTGGAAACAACCGGCGCATCCGCGAAGCCGTCGCAGAGCGCGGACAACAATATCGATGTTCTGCTGCGCAAGGGCCGCGAGGCGTTGAATGTTCCGATCCCGCAAAGTCTGGCGCAGGCGCACATTTATTTCGAGGCCGCGGCCGCGGCCGAACCAAAATCGGCGGCGGCGCATGCCGGCCTCGCGGAGGCGATGCTGGCGCAGCACTATCTGGGTCACGGCGCTGGCTTCGCAGTGTCGGCCAAGGCATCGGCACTTGCGGCCACGGCGCTCGATCCAGGTCTCGCGATCGGGTGGACTTTGCTCGGGCGGGCGATCCTGCTTGCCGATCGCGATCTCTCCGCGGCAGACGCCGCATTGCTGAGGGCACCGGCGCTCGATCCCGATTTGGCGCCGGCGCAGCGCGCGCGCGCCTTCGGCTTTGCCGCGGCCGGCCGGTTCCTCGAGGCGGAACGCGCGGCGCGGCGGGCGGTCGAAATCGAGCCGCTGTCGCTTGCCGCGCGCACCGACCTGATCCAGATTCTGCTGGCAGCGCGGCGCTATTCTCACACGCTGGCCGAGGCGAAGAAGGCCATCGCGCTCAGCGCCCAATCCTCCGATGCCTGGAGCGCGTCGGGATGGGCGCATCTGTATCTGGGTGATACGCCGGCCGCCGTTGACGCGCTGCTCGAAAGCATCCGCCTGCTGCGCACCGATGCCGCGACCGTTGCGCGGCTGAGATCGGTCTATGACACGAAGGGATTCGACGCGCTGTGTTCGGCGGGCGCCGACATGTTCGAACAGCAGCGTGTGATCTATGTGCCGCGCCCGATGGACATTGCCATGCTGCGGGCCAATGCGGGACAGGCGGATGCCGCGTTCGCCGCCCTCGAGGTTGCCTTACGGCAGGACGATCCGGTGATCTTGCTTCTGGCTTACCTGCCGCACCTCGATCGGATCCGGAACGATCCGCGCTTCGCGTTGATCGCAAGCCGCGTGCGGCCGGTGCACTGATCCCAAGCTTTTCACAAGCTCGAAACAAGCTGGGCGCAAACACTTTGGCCGCCGCGGAGACAATCCTCCCCTTCGTTACATTGCGGAGGACAGACATGACAATCGCACTGACGCAACCCGATCCCGCGTTCCGGCCGGGCGCGTTGCGTTCTCTTGCCGCCGCGCTCGGCTCCGGCATCGCGGTCCTTATCGTGGGAGAAGCGGTCTGGATGAGTCTGCTCGCGACTTACACGCGACATCCCACTGCCTTTCCCTGGTTTGTGCCCGCAATCGCCCTGTTCCTCATGGCGGCGGCCGCCTGGATGAAATGGGGGACGTGGCCGCGCTACGGATCTGTGGAGCGAAATGCAGGCGTGCGGCTCAACGCGGTTTCTCGGCGCACGTTCCTGCTCGCGCTCGTCACAGGCTGGTCCACATTCTTCGCCGGCGCGGGCGTTTATGTTGCCTATCGCATATCAAGCGGCCTTGGCGGCGAAGTTCCGATGACCGTTCCGGCGGGGCCAAAAAGCACCGTCATCGTGGCACTCGCCATGGCGGCGATCGTCGCCGCGGTGATCGAGGAAGTCGCAGTGCGCGGCTTCATGCAGGGCCGGCTGGAAAAGGCGTTCGGCGTGGTGCCGGCCATACTCATCAGCGGGTTCGTCTGGGCGCTGTTCCACACCAACCATTCCTACTTCGACACCTCTGCGCTCGATGTCGCGATCTGGTTCGGAATCTTCCTGACGGTGTCCGCCATTCTCGGCACGATCGCGCGCTTGACCGACTCGGTGCTGCCGGGGATCGTCATCCATGCCGGATTCGACGGCACCTACTTCGTCCCGGCCGCGATCCTGCAGCCGAAGATCGCGCCGCTGACCTTTTTGGAGTCGCTGGCCTCGCCCCATGCGTTCCTTGCGATCGCTGCGGTGCTGGCGCTGGTTTCTCTAACCGCCTGGATCGCATTGTTTCGCAGCGTCCGCGCAAGGTAGTTATCAAATAAAGCCTCCGCGAGCCATGCCCGCGGAGGCCATTTGTTCACATCACGCATCAGCGTCTAGCGGACGTTCCAGTAGCCGCCGGCCCACATCCAGTGGCCGCGCTGCCAGTTCCAGTTTCCCGCATGCCAGTGATAGCCTCGATGCGCCATGCGCATGCGCATTTCGGAGCGCGGCGCCGGGCGATGATCGCGGTCGTTGAACCCGAAGTTCCCGCCATTGTCGTGATAGCTGACCGGCAGTGTGTAATGGCTGTCGCCATAGCCGTTCTGCATGCTGCGGCCATACATGGACGCGGCGTCGGCTGGAGTGGCGCTCAGCGCCAGCGGTGCGGCGAGCGAAAGTCCCGCGGTCAGGATTGCTGCAATTTTCGTCGATTTGATCGTCATGTTCGTCTCCCAGAGTTGAGGGCATCTGCCCACTCACAGACATCGGGTCGGACCGCCATTTTTATCAGAGATGGGACTGGCGAACTGCGGTATCGTTTGCGCGAACTTTGTCCCGAACTGTCGCGCTCGCGTCTGTCGCGAACCAAGCTTGCCATGATGAATGGAGAATGAACGTGATACCTACCCTGCAGACGGAAAGGCTCGTCATGCGCGCGCCGCGCGGCGAGGATCTGAGCGAGTGGGCCGCGATCATGGCCGACCCCGATGTCGCCCGTTACATCGCGCCCGCGCCTATGACCCGCGACGAAGCCTGGCGCAGTATCGCAGCGTCGCTTGGGCACTGGCAGCTGCGCGGTTATGGATCCTGGGCGGTCGAGAGAAAATCCGATGGTGCCATGATCGGCCGGGTCGGAATGATCAATCCCGAAGGCTGGCCGGGTCTGGAGATCGGCTGGACCTTGGGAAAAAGCTCTTGGGGCAAGGGCTATGCGACGGAAGCCGCCGGCGCTGCAATGCGCTACGCGTTTCTCACGCAACCGGTGGATCGGCTGATCTCGAACATCGATCCCGACAACGCATCGTCCCAGGCGGTTGCCGTCCGCCTCGGTGAGACAAAAGGCGAGCGCACGGCTCTGAAGGTGGGTGGCAAGGACTATCCGGTCGACATCTGGGTTATCACACGCGGCGAATGGCAGCGGCGCGCGGCCGCCGCTTGACGGCAAAGGCCCGATCGCGCTCCTTGCTGCCATGACGGACTCGCCGCCCACGGTCTATCGCGACCGCGACTTCTACGCCTTCGTGTCCGCCCGGTTCCTCGCCACGGTCGCCATGCAGGTCCAGTCTGTCGCCATCGGCTGGCAGATATACGCCATCACGCACAGCGCTTTCGCACTCGGTCTGGTCGGTCTCTGCCAATTCGGCCCGATGTTCCTGCTGACTTTGCCGGCCGGCGATGTCTCGGATCGCTTCGATCAGCGCCGCATCCTGAGCATTACCCAGGCGATGCAGAGCGTCTGCGGCGGGCTGTTCCTGCTGTTGACGCTGGCTCATCCCGGTTCGGTCTGGCCGTACTATGCGATCCTCATACTCTTTGGCGCAGCGCGCGGCTTCTATGGTCCTGCGTCGCAGTCCCTGCTGCCGTTCCTGGTTCCGCCCGAAAAATTACCGCGCTCGATCGCGCTCAACTCTTCCGTCTTCACCACCGCCGTGATTGCAGGTCCGGCGCTCGGCGGTTTTCTGTACTCGCTCGGCCCGATCCCGACCTACAGCGTCTGTGTCGCCGGATTTCTCGGCGCATCGTCGCTGATCGCAAGCCTGGGCGGGCGGCGACGCCCCGCACATGTGGACACTGGCGCCTCGCGATTGGAGCGCGTGGCCGAGGGCGTGCGCTTTGTGCGTCATCGCCCGGTCGTGCTGGGTGCCATCTCGCTTGACCTGTTTGCCGTGCTCCTCGGCGGCGCGACGGCGCTGCTGCCCATCTACGCCCGCGACATTCTGCATGCCGGACCGATCGGACTTGGCGTGCTGCGCAGCGGGCCGGCGATGGGCGCAGCGTTGACGGCATTCACCCTGGCGCGCTGGCCGATCCAGCGCAACACGGGCAGTGTCATGT
The DNA here is from genome assembly GCA_025360685.1 of Pseudomonadota bacterium. GTDB lineage: Bacteria > Pseudomonadota > Alphaproteobacteria > Micropepsales > Micropepsaceae > Rhizomicrobium. The sequence continues at coordinate 4,922 of JANYBR010000227.1, read as the reverse complement.
TCGTCGCCGTCGCGATATTCGGCGTGGCGACTGTCGCGTTCGGCGTCTCGCGCGATTTCTATGTCTCGCTCGCAGCGCTGGCGACGTTGGGAGCATCCGACATGATCAGCGTGTTCGTGCGTTCGGCGCTCATTCAATACGCCACGCCGGACGACATGCGCGGCAGGGTCAGCGCGGTGAGCAGCCTGTTCATCGGCGCCTCCAACGAGCTCGGCGAGTTCGAGTCCGGTCTCACCGCGGCGTGGTTCGGAACCATTCCGGCGGTCGTGGTCGGCGGCCTTGGAACGCTGGCCGTGGTGGCGGTCTGGATGTGGCTGTTTCCGCCGCTGCGCAAGGTGGACCGGCTGACCGATGTTGCCGCGGCGAACCTGGCAGCCTGATCAGCGCCGCACCCAGCCGGTGAGGCTCGCATGGTCGAGCGCGCGTGTGCCGAGCATGGCGGACACGCCCGTTGCCATCGCGTCCGGCGCTATCGATGTTGTCGCCGACGGCATGGCCCAGATCGTGATCTGATAATGATGCACGCCGCTGCCGTTCGGCGGGCAGGGGCCGTCATAGAACAGATCGCCGAAATTGCTCGCCAGCGCCCGCGCCGCTCCGGGAAGCTTGGCCGTTCCGCGCGCCAGCGATGTTGCCGCGGGCGGCAAATCGACCACGATCCAGTGCGACCATTGCGCCGGCTTCACATCGATATCGATCATCGTCAGCACGAGGCTTTTGGTGCCGGATGGCGCGCCGCTCCAGGACAGTTCGGGCGAAATGTTCTCACCCCCGCAACGCGGATAAATCTGCGCCAAGGCGATCTGGGCACCCGGCGCGATGTCGCTGCTGGAGAGACTCATGGCCGCCGCCGGACCGCACAGGACGATCCATGCGCAGCTCAGGATCATCGTGGTTCGCATGCGAGGCATATGGTGGGCGCCCTCATTTCCGTGCCGTGACTATTGTGGTGGCGCGCACTCTAGGCAAGAGTTCGCGTGCGAGGAGGAGTTCACATGAGCTTGAAGGTTATCGGTGCCGGATTCGGCCGCACTGGCACGCGTTCGTTGAAGGAAGCGTTGGAAATGCTGGGCTTCGCACCCTGCCATCACATGATGGAAGTCTTTACCCATCCTGAGCAGGTGCCGTTCTGGGACCGGGTCGCGCTCGGCCAGAAATACGATTGGGAAGAATTGTTCGCGGCCTATCAGTCGAGCTGCGATTGGCCGAGCTGCACCTTCTACAAGGAACTTGCCGACTATTACCCCAAGGCGAAGCTTATTCTCTCGCTGCGCGATCCGAAGTCCTGGTTCAAGAGCGTCTCAAACACCATCATGCCGGCGATGAAGAAGCCTGCGGCAGGGGTACAGGGATTGCTGCCGGGAGTCTTCGGGCCGCTCCTCATCGGGGAGAAAACGTTCGGCTACGATTTCAGCGAAACACACATGATTGAAGTGTTCGAACGTCACAATGCCGAAGTGAAGCGTACCATCTCGGCCGAACGCCTGCTCGTGTTCGAAGCGGGCGAGGGTTGGGAGCCCTTGTGCAAGTTCCTCGGCGTGAAGGTTCCCGCGGCGCCCTATCCGATCATGAACACGACGGAGGAATTCCAGGCCCGCCGCCGCGCCATGCCCCCGGCCGGAAACTAGAAATTGTAGCTCACATGTACGAACGCGCCATCGGGCGTCGCATCGAGGCTCGAATACACGCCGCGGCGATGATATTCGGTTGTGAAGATGCGGCTGTAGCCCCACGCAATTCCGGCGCTCGCCGCGACGTCGTACCAATGATGCTTCCTGGCATCGACTCTGGAATAGGCCACGAACCCCGCCGCGGCATAGGCGGGCAGGCCATAGCGCCAACCGTAGCGATCCCAAAGGAAAGCGGCGGGCGCGAAGGCCAACGCCGCCGTGTCCGAGGGAAAGGATTGGAAGTCGGAATGGTCGGGACGTTGTTCGCGCACCAGATGTTTCAGCGCGTATGCGGTAGCGATCGTGGCCAACGTGTCGACGCCCAGCTCCGCCATGCCGGTCCAGTCGCGCTCATGTGCGAATGCGACGCCGCCGGCGATCAGCGGCAGTGCGATCGCAACGCCGGTTCCGGAGTTTTCGATGTTGCCGGCCAAGGCCCGCGCGTCACCAAAACTCAAAGTCGCGACGAAGGTGCACGCGAAGACGGCCAGTCGCAGCATTTTCGATTCTCCGTTTTGCCGGACGCACTAGATTTGGCCATGACATGAGGGTCAAGCTGCGCTACGCCGTTCCGCGTCTGGTAACTTTGTAAATCATTTGGGGGAACGAATGTCGTTTGAGTCGATGAGAGGTTGGAGCAGCACGCAGAAGCATGTCGTTGCCGCTTCCTACCTCGGCTGGACGTTGGACGCGTTCGACTTCTTCCTGCTCGTTTTTGTCATCAAGGATGTCGCGGGCGAGTTCGGGACGGCTGTGTCGGCAATCGCGCTCGCTGTGACGTTGACGCTGGCGTTGCGCCCGGTCGGCGCGTTTATTTTTGGCCGTCTGGCGGACCGTTTCGGCCGGCGGCCGATCCTCATGCTGGACGTTGCGCTCTATTCAGTGCTCGGCTTTGCCACTGCGTTTGCGCCGAACCTGTCGATCTTTCTCGTCATCCGCGCGCTGTTTGGCGTGGCGATGGGCGGCGAGTGGGGGATCGGCGCCTCGCTGACCATGGAGACAGTCAAGCCGCAGGCACGGGGCTTCGTATCGGGCCTGCTGCAGGCCGGTTACCCGACCGGCTACCTCTTGGCGTCGGTGGCATATGGGCTGCTCTATTCTCACATCGGCTGGCGCGGCCTGTTCATGGTCGGGATCCTTCCTGCCGTCCTGATCCTCTACATCCGCCGCAACGTTCCGGAATCTCCCGCCTGGAATCGCGAGCGCGCCTCGGCTGCGACGATGGTCAATATTCTGGCGCGGCACTGGCAACTCGCGCTCTACGCGATCCTGCTGATGACCGCGTTCAATTTCTTCAGCCACGGCACGCAGGATCTGTATCCGACATTCCTGCAGAAGCAGCATCACTTCGACCACATGACCGTGAGCACCATCGCGGTGATCTACAATATCGGGGCGATCTTGGGAGGCATCTCGTTCGGTACCTTCAGCCAGTCCTTCGGGCGGAGGCGTACGATGATCGTCTCGGCGCTATTGTCGCTTCCGGCCATCTGGCTATGGGCATTCTCCGGCACGGCGTTGTTGCTGGGCGTCGGCGCGTTTTTCGTCCAGTTCTTCGTTCAGGGCGCGTGGGGCGTGGTGCCGGCGCATCTCAACGAATTGTCGCCCGCCGAGGCGCGCGGCACGTTTCCAGGAACGGTCTACCAGCTGGGCAATTTCATCGCGTCATCCAATGCCGTGCTACAGGCGCGCATCGCCGAAAGTCACCAAAATAACTACAGCGTCGCGCTGGCGGGCGTCGCGATCATCGCCGCTCTGGCGGTGGCTTTGCTTGCCTGGCTCGGCCGCGAGGCGCGCGACGTCGATATGGCAGCGCCCGGCTAGGCGTGGACGAATACGTCGACCCTGTCGGCCACACCGCTGTCATCCGCGCCGCCCATGGCGCGAACGTCGATCTTTTCGGATGGCACGCCGTCCTCGATCAACAGCTCGCGCACGACCAGAGCGCGCTTCAAGGAGAGCCGCCGCGAATCCGACGACTTGTCGCCGCGCGGCCCGCCATAGGCGTCGAGCTGAATACGCGATGCGCCCGATGACAGGGCGGTGTTCAACGCTGCCGCAAGCGTATGAATCGCGCCCACATCGCTGGCTGCCGGGCTGCTGTCGCCCACCAAGAAGAGGATCGACGATTGCTTCTTCATTCCCGCCGCGGCTGCGACCGAGGGTACGTTGACTGCCGGCGGTGGCGCAGCGCTCGCAACGCGTTGTTTGCGCACAAGCGAGGGCGGTGTAGCAGGCGATCGGCCAAATGAGAACGGCACCGTTGTGGCACCCGTGTAGGACGGAGGCGCCGTGTCGGCCGTCGTGTGTGTGGGTTGGACGGGCGGCTTGAACGGCTTGGAAGGCGCCGTCGAACCTCCAACCAGCCGCGCCGCGCTGTCCTCGGGAAGCTGGTTCAGATCGGTTGTCACCGGAACCTGGCTTGGGGACTTCTCGGACGGTTTCATGGGCGGTGGCGGCACGGAGGCGACCCGAACCGGCTTGGGCGTAACGGACCGGGCGACGTGATGATGCACCGGCATGTGCAGATAGATGCGCCCACCCGGCCGTTCGCCGGGCTGCAGCAGATGGCGGACCTGCCGGCCATATTTTCCACCCGGATAGAGCAGATAGCCGCGCCCGATCGCGCTCGAATTCACGCTCACATCGTCGCCGACATAGCGTTGCGCCGCAGCCGGAGCCACAAAAGCCGCCGTCAGCACCAGGGATGCACATAGCGTGCGCGCGAACTGCATGAGGTGCCTGTCTGACCCTTTGGATTTAACCTTACCGGTCAAATGCCAGCCCCTCAACTCTTGGCCGTACGTGCGGCGTCTTTCAGGAACTTCATCAACAGGGGATGCAACGGCTCGTTCGCGGCCAGAATATGACCGCAATCCAGCGCGCGCTGCCCGCCGTCAAGGTCGGTCACCACACCGCCGGCCTCGCGGACCAGCAAAATGCCCGCTGCAACGTCCCAGGGGAACAGGCCGTGTTCCCAGTAGCCGTCAACATAATATTTAGAGAATGCAAAATTTCATTATACCGAATGTGTCATTGCAACTGGCAACAAAATCCCACTGGAAGATGTTTCTCAAGCCTTCAAACTCGAGAACTCTGGCGATATTCTTCGCTAGACACCCCATCCTTTTCTGGGTGACAATCCTCGGATTGATCATGTTCCTGTTGTTTCTGGTGGCAATTGAGCCCTTTTAGGACCCTTTTACCCTCAGTACGAAGGCGGCCATCTCCTGTAGATGCCCGCCTTTTGTG
>JANYBR010000226.1 GCA_025360685.1 Pseudomonadota bacterium | reverse complement strand
GTCGGTTGCAGAGTCGAACGCCGTTTTGCGGCTTCGAAGTCCATGGCGGAAAGACGCCATGCCGGAGCGCAACAAGGCGTTCGACGGAGCGGCATAGCCCCTGCGTATCTTTCCCGGACAGAGCCCGGACAGACTACTGATGCGTTGTTTGGCCCGCACTAGCCTCTCCTTGGGGTCACCAGACGATCTGTTCAAAATCGTACGCTAAGCACGCCCTCCTTGGGGTACCGCCTCGGGGCTAGGCGAGGCAAGCCCGTGAGAAAAGCCACGGCCTGGGAGGCTTTTGACGCGGCGCTGAAAATCGTCCTTTTGTCGGTCTTCATGACGCGCAGCCAGCTGTCGAGATACTGCGCATGATCGGCGCGCAGGGCATCGCTGATACCAAGATCGGAGCACAGGAAGGCGGCAGAGCCCCTTGGCTTCCCCCTCACTGCGGCCCGGCAGGTCGCGCGAAAACAGCGTCAGGGATGGAAGCCCGAAGGGCGGAGACGCCGCGCGGCTCCGTTCACGACAGCCCGGCCCGGGCGGGACGCCAAGTCACATGTCCCTTGAATAATAGTAACGTATGTGTTACCTTATCTGATGCTCGAACTGCGCTACTACCTCGCCAGTGACGGGAGTAGCCCGTTTGAGGAATGGTTCTCCGGCCTGCATGCGCCGGCGGCGGCAAAGGTGGCTGTCGCGCTGGCTCGGCTCGAACAGGGCAACCTGTCGAACGCCAAGGGGGTAGGGGAGGGCTTGCTCGAATACCGGATCGATTGGGGACCTGGTTATCGAGTGTATTTCGGGCGTGACGGCGACACTCTGGTGATCCTGCTGACGGGCGGGACGAAGCAGCGGCAGCAACGCGACATCGAGGCCGCGAAAAGCAATTGGACGGATTACAAGCGGCGACGGCCGCGCCCGAAATAACGGAGGCGGATATGGCCCTGACCAAGAGTTTCAAGGAACTGGTGCAACGGCGCGTAGGAAGCGATGCCGCGTTCGGCGAAGCGCTGCTGCGCGAAGGGATCGACACCATGCTCGCCGGCGACGTCGACACCGGCAAGGCGATCCTGCGCGATTACATCAAGGCGACGGTCGGCTTCGAAAAGCTCGGCGAGGCGACCGACACGCCGGCCAAGAGCCTGATCCGCATGTTCGGCCCACGCGGCAATCCGCAGGCGCGCAATCTGTTCGGCATCATCGGCTATCTGCAAAAACAAGCGGGGATCGAGTTGCATGTCACGCCGCAGCCGCGGTGACGCGCGAAGGGCTTGCGAAAATGACCAGCAGGAAGAAGCCGCATTGGGGCACGACGCTCGACGAGTTTCTCGACAAGGAGGGCATTCCGGGAGCGGCCATGGCCGAGATCGTCATAGGCATGCTCGCCTGGCAGTTGAGCCTGGAAATGTGACGCAAGCGCCTCACCAAGGCGGCGCTTGCCAAGCGCATGCGTACGACCCCGCCCAGCTCGATCGCGTCCTGATGGCCAAGGGCAACGTTACGATCGACACGCTTCAGCGCGCCGCGGCCCTCGTCGGCCGCGAGCTGCGGCTTGAACTGATCTGAGGCAGGCTGCGCGTTTATGGGGGAGGCGAAACGTAGGAAAGATTTTGTATTGAAAGGGCCGTGTCCGTGCGCCTCGGGAAAACCCGCGCGCCTTTGCTGCTTCGACGGGCGCGACTGGCACAAGCCGCCCGCTGTCCTTGGGTTGAAGACGCTACCGTCGGCGGAGCGTGTCGAAAAATGCTACATGAAGAAGCTGGGCTCCTGCGAGCCGCCCATCTCGGGCGAGCATATCATTTCGGACGCCGTCTGCCGGGTATTGATGGGCGACGGCGAGTTCTCGATCTCCGGTCTTCCCTGGCTTGAAGCCGGCGAAGTGAAGATCATCGCGCCGCCGAAAGCGAACTGCCTCTGCAGGAAGCACAACAGCGCACTTCACCCTCTCGATGATGCCGCGCTCTACTTCTTCGCGTCGCTGAAATCCTATCTCGAACGCGATGCCGGATCGCGGCACGCGCTGATTTCCGGGCATGACCTCGAACGCTGGCTTTTGAAAACAGCAAAGGCGGCCGCCGTCTCGAAGAATCTCGCGCGCGGACGGGAGCGGCTTTCTGGCGCATTCGCGCGCGACACGACCTTGCTCGACATGCTCGATGATCCGCGCCATTGGCCGGAGGGTGCCGGGCTCTATTGCATCATGAACACCGGTGACCTGACCGAAAACACGCTGCGGTTCCAACTCCAGCCGCTGACAAACGACGACGACGAGATCGAAGCCTTGGCTTTCAACATCATGGGCTTCCGCTTTGTCCTGCTGCTCGAAGCTCCGGATGTGAACAGGTATCCCTTCCTGCAGGGCGCGCGCTTCCGGCCGAGCCGATTTCTGATCTCGTATCCGGCTTCGACAAACTGGCTCACGCTGAGCTGGGAAGACGGCAAGCCGCATGAGGCGCTGACCGTCCAGTGGGTTCAAAACCGACAGGGCGCTCGCACATGAATTCGGTGCCGATCGACGTGTGGGATTTGGCGACGTTCGACAACGCTCTTTTGGCCGAGCTGAATGCCGAACGCGATCTCCTCCGCGACTACGATCTGACCGACAAGCGGCAATTCCGCGAACCCGAAGCCGCCGACGGATGGGTGCCCAACAAGAGCAACCCCTATGCCGGGCAGCGCAATTACTTCATCGAGCACACCATCATGCCCATGATGGAAGAGCGCACGATTCGCGCCTGGCACCATACGAGGCTGACCGACGATGAAACGGCGCTCCTGAAAGCGGAGGGCGTCTATTCCTCGAATTTGGAGGCGATCCGCCGGCGGCTCGACGTTCAGGTGTCGAAGGGAGTGCTTTCGACCGAACATGCCGATGCGCTCTATGCGGCGAGTCCCTTTCAGCAGCCAGGCGAGACGCGCAGCGGCAAATTCTGGATGACCTCATATCCCCGCGCGACAACGGACGATAGCGGCGTCGAGCTCTTGTTTCAGCATTGGGGCGGTGAGGGCGTTTATTTCTGGCTGGAAAAGCATCCCAAGCTGGTCGAGCTGGTGAAAGCGATAGGCCGACCGCGCGTAATCGAACTCGCGGGGCCGCTACGCCTCACAAATCATGCTTACTCGGCCGCCCTAGCCGTCGTCGCAACCCTTGTTCGGACGCTCGGCTGTAAACCCGACTGGTCGGACTTTGATCTCTACACGACGAGCCCGCTCGGTCCCGACGCCGTGCTGAAGATACATACGGAAGGCGAGCCGGAATATGCTGCGCTGGCGCGCGGCTACCCGGCAGGGTTCATTGGTCGGAGGACCTAACCTAATCCGGAAGGTGAGCAAAGGGCAGTCGACGCCAATGATATGGTCATTTTGCCTAGCGTTATCAACACGCAAGCTACTCGCATCCCGTGGCGACGACTCCGGACTTTTGATATAACGACCTAATGACGAGTTTTCGCAACCCGACTTTATTTTCGACGCATTACGGTATTGCGCCCGACCTGCTTGAGAAAGATGGCCTGATCGATCCTTTTATCGATGTCGATACTCTGCTTTTTATCGATCCTATCTTACTTGGGAAATCGGCGTCGAAGATCATAAGCAAAGACGCGACCGTCGCATTTCGTAAGCATTTCAGCAACTTCATACGCCTCCTGTTGATCTCCGAAACAAAGGGCGATGCCCCGTGGAGAACAGCAGAGCAGCTCCTGAACTTGAATGAGCCTCCGCAAAACGGTCTCGGCTAC
>JANYBR010000192.1 GCA_025360685.1 Pseudomonadota bacterium | reverse complement strand
GCGATCAACGCCGCTCTTGAGCAATTCACCGGAAAGTTTCTCCAGTCCCGCAAAGCTCTTCGTGCCTTCGCCTGCTTCAAGCACAATCGCGCGGCCATCGATGCCGGATGCCCGCAGAGAGCTGAGAAATGTCTCCAGATGTGCCTTCGCGACGTTCGTATCTGTCACGACCGGCACGGCTCCGCGCGCCAGTGGTTTCAGTAGCGCGCCCGCCTGGGCCATCAGGCCGGGTCCGACTTGGATGTCGTAGCTGCGTTCGGCCAGTCTGACTGCAATTTTCTCCGTCATGCCGCGCAGGCTCCGCATTGGCCAAGCATGTGGACGACGCGCTCGACAGCTGCCGTGTGCGGCCCGTCTTCGCTGTCGATCGTGAAGTCGGCTTCGGCATAGATCGGAGCACGCTCCTTGAGCAGGCGCTCGAGAGTCTCGCGCGGATCGCCGTTGCGCAGCAACGGTCTTGTGTCGCGGCGCTGCGTGCGCGCCAGAAGCAGTTCGACTGGCGCCTTGAGCCAAACCGTGACTGCCAATTGTTTCAACTTTTCACGCGTGCTGGGATCGACGAACGCGCCGCCGCCCGTCGCCATGACGTGAGGCGGCTCGCTCAAAAGCCGGGCGATGACCTTCCTTTCCCCATCGCGGAAGGCGGGCTCGCCAAATCGGTCGAAGATTTCGGAAATCGTGCAACCGGCGGCTGATTCGATTTCGGCATCGGCGTCGCGAAAAGCCACGTTTAACCGCGCAGCCAGGCGCCGGCCGATCGAGCTCTTGCCTGCGCCCATCATGCCCACCAAAGCCACTGTCCGGTTCAACTTCATGGCTTTCGATTACACGCGAAGGCCGCGCCTCGCCAGCGGGACTTGCAGGACCACCTCGAATTCCGCCACAAACAACGCGGAGAGTGGGTCATGCGGACAAGGAATACTGAAACGATGGGCTGGGGCTTGCGGATTGGGATCGGCGTGGCCGTCCTTGTTCTGCTGGGTGCCGTGGGCCTGTCGATCTATGGCGGGCGCGTCCGGCCGGTTCAACATCCGGTCGAGCAAACCATTTCCGATGACCGTCTGCCGAAATAGCGCTGTCGCCGGCCTGCTGTTGGCGGCGCTGGCCAGCGTGGGCGCCTATGGCCAGAGCGAACCGCCCGCGCCACCGGTGGCGTCGGGCTCGCCACAGACCCTGACGGGCGACGATCAGGCACCCGAACCGGCCGCGCCCCCTCCCGCCGAATTCAAACCAGGAATCTTGGGTACTCCCACCCAGAGTGGCGTCACGAGCAACGAACTGGGAATTGTCGACGGCGCAGCCGTGGGCATTCTGGATGACAGCAATGGCGGACTCGGTCAGTCCATGTGGACTGGCTCGCAGCGCGGCGACATAGAAGATCTGTTGGGAAAAATTCCGCTCGTTTCCGCCGATCCTTTCGCGCGCGCGCTCGCCCGGCGAGTGGTGTTGACGATGTCCGAAGCCCCGGTCGGTCCGGCGAAACGGGCGCTCGCGACGATCCGGATTGAGAAACTGCTGCAGGCTGGAATGATCAATGAAGCGGGTGCGATCGCGGTCACCTTGCAGCTGAACGGCGATGAGGACTACGGCCGCGTCCAGGCCGATGCCTTGCTGTATGCGGGAAGCGACAAGGAACTGTGTTCGGACCTGACGGCCGCGCGACTGACGTCCGCCGATCTGTACTGGCTTCAGTTGCGGACCTGGTGTTTCGCCGCAACGGGCGACACGGCTTCGGCCGAGCTCACCCGCTCAGTCATCGATGCGCAGGGGGCTACGGACAAGGCATTGGACGCGCTCATGGCCGATGTGTTGACGGGCAAGTTGACGCCTCCCGGCGAGATCGCGCGACCCACCGCGCTGCATATCTATCTCCTGCGCAAGGCCGGACTACCGGTCACCAGCTCGATCGCCTCGAAGCTCGGTACAGCCGCCAATGTGCTGGCCGCGCGGGACACGCGAAATTCACCTGCCGACCGCCTCGCGGCCGCGACCCGCATTTCCCAGACCGGTGCGCTTGGTCCTGCGGAGATTCTCGACATTCTGAACGCGCAAGACATAGCCGCGGACCAGCTGGCGCAAGCGACTGAAGTGGCTCCAACCTTGGCATTCCTGCCGGCGCAGTCGCTGCTGCGCCGCGCCGCGACGCTTGAAACACGTCCCGTTGCCAGGGCGAGCCTTTTGACGGCGGCCCTGTCGGCCGGCGGCAATCCGGACCGTTTGACTCTCACGGCACTTTTGAATGCCGCGATTGCGACATCGATCAAACCGGATGCGTCGCTGACGAGCCAACGGTCTCTCATCGCGCGCGCGCTGGTACTCGCTGGCCGGTATGATCTCGCCGCCGCATGGTATTCCAAGGCGGCGGACGATAACGACACGCGCACATTTCAAATCCTGCTCGACATCGCCGCGCCAAACGCCGCTCGCGACGCGGCGGCTCAAATTGCCTTGAGCTGGTTCGCGGCAAACGCCGCGCCTCAACAAGACCCCGCACCGGTGGCGGCGCTCGCGCTCGGGTTGAGCGACGTTCTGGGACGTCCGATGCCGGCCGACGCCAAGACATTGGCGGCCACCTTGGAGGGCATGCGCGGGGACGGCGCGGGGCGGCGTCCATCTGCGGAGGATATCAGCAAGCTGGAGGAGGCCGCGTCGCAGCCGGGGCGCCGGGGCGAAGTTGCCCTGCGTATACTCGATATCGTTGGAGCGAATGGCCCGTTCGATCTTCCGGCTGACGTGGTCATTGAATGTGTGCGGGTACTGCAACAATCCGGTCTGGGCGACGAGGCCAGGCAACTGGCCGTCGAGGCACTTGTTACGGCACCTCGATGAAAGCCGGCGACAGCACGCTGATCGAGTCCTTTCTCGACATGATGAGCGCCGAGCGCGGCGCCAGTATCAACACGCTGTCAGCCTATCGTCGCGACCTGCTCGATTTTTCGGGACATCGGGCAGGGAAGGGCGGCTGCGCAAAGTTAGCCACTCGTGACGACATCAAGTTTTATCTCGCCGTGCTGGCAAAGTCGGGAGTCACCGGATCGACGCAGGCGCGCCGTCTGTCGGCGCTGCGCCAGTTCTTCGGCTTTCTCTATTCCGAGGGGGTGCGCAAAGACGATCCCACAGACGCCATCGACGCTCCAAAACGCCAGCGCCCGTTGCCCAGATCGCTGTCGCATGACGATATGGATGCACTGATCCAGACGGCGCGGACCCAAGCGGAAAAGTCCGCCGAAGGGCTGCGGCTGCTTTGCATGCTTGAAATCCTGTACGCATCGGGCCTGCGCGTGTCCGAACTCATGACGTTGCCGCTGTCGGCCGCCCGCAGCCGCGACGGATTTCTACTGGTGAAAGGCAAATGCGAGAAGGAGCGCCTTGCACCGCTCAACAACGCTGCGCGTATGGCGATCAAGGACTATCTGGCCGTGCGCGACGAATTTCTTCCGGCCAGTGCGCGCCGCGCTCATGCCGAGCGTTTCGTGTTTCCGTCGCGCGGCGCGGAAGGTCACATCACGCGACGGCGCTGCCACCAGATGCTGAAGGAACTGGCAGTCCGGGCGAACCTCGACCCGGACAAGCTTTCACCGCACGTGCTGCGGCACGCCTTTGCCACCCATCTGGTCGAAGGCGGCGCCGATTTGCGCAGTGTTCAGACCATGCTCGGCCATGCCGATATCGCCACCACCCAGATTTATACGCACGTCGCCAAGGATCGCCTGACACAGGTGGTGGAAGAGGCGCATCCACTTTCGAAGCGGCGCAGAAAGTCCTAGCTGTCATGGCCCGCTGGGCCCGCACGCGGATGCTGCGGACGAGCCAACCAGGTGACATCATTCCGGTCTTGCGGTTAGGGCCCGGATCGCAGCATCATCCGCAACAATCGTTATTTCCCAACCGGGTAGCCCGCATTCGCGGGCCATGACGGGAAGGGTCTGGAGAGCCAAGTGAGCTTCACCACCGTCGAGCGCCTCGCGCCCGTCCGCGTCTACCGTTCCAAGCTGTTCGTGCCGGGTTCGAAGACGAACTTTTTCGAGAAGGCCGCCGCCGGTCCTGCCGACTGTGTGTGTCTTGATCTCGAAGACGCCGTCGCGCCGGCCGACAAGGACAAGGCGCGCGACAATGTGGTGGCCGCGCTCAACGACGTCGACTTCAAAGGCAAGATCGTCACGGTTCGCATCAATGGGCTCGACACTGGCTGGTGCTATCGCGATGTGATCGCGTTGGTCGAAATGGGCGGCGAGAAGCTCGACGCCATCATGATCCCGAAAGTTGCGAACGCTTCGGACGTCTATGCGATCGACTGGCTGATCACGCAGGCCTCGATGGCAGCCGGGCGCAAAAAGAGGATCGGCATTGAAGTCATCATCGAGTCCGTGCTCGGCCTGAAGAACATCGACGAGATCGCCGGATCGTCCAAACGCATGGAGAGTTTGCACTTCGGCGCAGCCGACTATGCCGCCTCGCAGGGTATGCGCACGACCAATATCGGCGGCGGCAACGCCGACTACGTCATGCTCACCGACAAGGACGAGGCCGGCCATCGCGAGCGCCATAGATAGGATTTAGTGCCGCAGCCGCGCGGCCTCCGCCGTCCGAGTACAAAATCACATCACTCGCGAGCAGGCCCGATATCTGATTTGGGTCATTGCTCGCCGCTGCAAGAACGATTTTGTC
>JANYBR010000168.1 GCA_025360685.1 Pseudomonadota bacterium | reverse complement strand
CTAGCCGAAAGAATTTGGTGACCCCAATCCTGAATCATCATTTCCGCGATTTCGCGGATAAACACATCGTCTTCGACAACCAGAATTACGGCCATTTCTACCCTCTCCGTCCCAGCAACAATTGGCACCAATGCGCGACTGTGCTTGTCGCCAGGAAAACGGCCGTGTTGGCCCGCTTATGTGTTCAGGGCACCAATGCAACGTCGGCCGGCACGAAAAGTTCCATGGGGGATTGTATTCGTTGGCAGATCTCTTGCGTCAGGACCGGATGCGGCAGCCCGCACCCGTGACTGCGAGGCAATCCACTCGGCTCACACTGCCGGTAGCGTTCCGGACGAAGGCCGCCGGTGGTTAACGGTCAAACGGCGCCTTTCCCGGGCGGATTGGGGTCCTGGGCGTCCATCTGCTTCAGCAGTTCCAGGAAGTCATCCGGAATAGGCTCCTGAATGACGCTGTCGTACATGCGCCGCAACTCGCGTCCGATCGCTTCCTGCCGCGCGCGAATGGCACGCGTCTGTTCGAGCTTGGAGGTCTTCTCTTTGGACAATTTAGGACCTTTGCATGCCACGCAATCGGAGAAGCCCCTGATACCCGGAAAAATTGCAAAGCCGTATCAGCCGGTTGCCGACCCACAGCTTGGCCCCTCCAGCCGAGCAAACGCAGCACTGCCAGATACGTTCCACACTGGGTGGAACTAATTCAAGTTGGGCGCATTCCCGTTCCAGCGGCCGGTCATTCGATCCGCCCCCGGGAAGGCGCAATTCATGAGCATGACGCAGTCATTTGCACCACATCTTCCCTATCTGCGCCGATATGCGCGCGCATTGGCCGGTTCTCAGAAGGGTGGCGACAGCTATGTCCGGGCCACACTTTCGGCCCTCATGGAGGGCCATCAGGAGGTCGCACAAGGGGTTTCGCCTCGCGTGGGGCTCTATCAGGTCTTTCATGCCATCTGGTCGAGCGCCTCGGGCCTTGTCGATGAAGGCATGCAGCCCAACAATGACGCAAAACAGCCCTCCGCCCCCCAGGCACGCCTTGCAATGCTGGACTCGCAAAAGCGCGCGGCCCTGCTTCTGACCGCGGTCGAAGCTTTCAGCCTGGATGAGGCCGCCTTCATCGTCAGCGAATTGCCCGAAGAGGTCGAGCGCTCGATCCTGGGCGCGCAGACTGCGATCGATCGGCAGCTGGTTTCCCGTGTCCTTATCATCGAAGACGAACCCATCATTGGGCTCGACCTGGACAATCTGGTCACCGAACTGGGTCACACCGTCGTTGGCATCGCCGCTACACGCAGCGAAGCGGTGGCAAAAGCTGCGGCCGAAAAGCCCGGCCTTGTGCTGGCCGACATCAATCTGGGAGAGGGCGGGTCGGGAATCGATGCCGTGAAGGAAATCCTCGAAAGCTTTGACATCCCCGTCATCTTCATCACGGCCAATCCCGAGAAGCTGCTCACGGGCGAACGTCCTGAACCGACCTACCTGGTCGCCAAACCGTTTCTGCCCGAGTCGGTTCAGGCAACGGTCGGCCAGGCGCTATTTTTTCACACCGCGACGCAAAGGCTCGCCTAAGCAAATGGGCGGCCGGCGTGCAGGGCCGGCGCTGCTCCCACCGAGAGACAGTTTCAAAGCTTGAAGGACAGGTTCACGGCGCCGAATTGATCCGCCGCGGTTTGGGTCTTGTACTCCTTCGAACGGATTACGTGGGTGAAGGTGATCTGCATGAAGTTGAATGTAATCGCCGCACCCAGTTCGAGATCGCCGACGAAAATGTTCTTGGAAACGCTGCGGCTCGCTTCCCAGGTGTTGCCGTCCAGGAAAAGGTTGCGGCCGACCGCCCGTCCATCGACGCCGACGAAGATATAGCCGCCGATCGGACCGGTCGACTCAAAGTAGCCAGATCCAGGCAGGCTCGGCTCGATGCGAAGCGGACCGTAATCGTCTGGAATGTTGACTCCTATTCGCGCCATCGCGCCGGCGTCGGCATAGTCGTAGACGTTTCCGATTGCCGCCCCATAGTGTGGCTCGAGATCGAAAAAGAGACCCAGAAACGACTGACGCGGAATGAGCTTGAGGTTTCGCGAGTAGGTCAACACGATACCGGGCTCGCCGCGCAATTGCGTGCTCCAGCCCATCGGTTGACGGTCGTTGAAAAGCTTGTGAACGAATCTTTGCGTGTCTGATGCCAGCGATGATGGGCCGATCACGCCGACCTGCAGCTCGATCTGGTCAAGCCGTGTGCCGGTGTCGTCGGCGAGCCCAAAGCCGCCGTAGAGAAATCCGGCATAGGGACGATCGGTGAGCGGCGGATTGACCAGACTGAGATGGCTTGGCGTGTAGATGCTTTGACCAAGAGCGTAAGACGCGCGGACATTTCCCGTCGTTGCGAAAAAGGGCAGCAGGCGCGCAAGATCCACGAACAGTTTTGGCGTGTCTTGCGAAGCGGTCGTGTAGGAGAGTTCGACGCCGTTCGTATAGTCGCGGTCGGTCTTGTAAAAAAGGTCGTTCTCAAACAGAAGGCTGAGCGTGCCGTGATCTGAGCCGGGCAGAACATCGGACGATGCCTCGCCGAGCGATGCCCAACCGACGCAAGCGACTACGCCAACAGCGATCGCGATTTTCATCCCATTTCCCCTCAAGCTGACAGCCAAACGCCCGAACCACGACATTGGTTGCCGCGGTATCAGGCGGACGGTCGGCCGCAACGCAATGCGGCACGGCGCGGTGGTCAAGCAAAAGCTGCGCGGGCGAAATTCTCCCACGCAGCCAATGGCTTAAGGCGAATGCTTCAGGCTGATCGAGCCGACACCGGCAGCGACATTCAAACCTCTGTTGCCCGACACGCTCAAAGGCTGAAGCGCGAAGGACTGGTCAAAGCCGCCGACCAATACGTTTGCACCGAGGCCGACGCCGACCGTGGCACCGGCGCTGGCGCCGACATAGTCACCATCCAGCGTACCCGGACGTACGTCCGAGCTGGGCGCTACTACGCCCCAAATCAGGACGCCGCCTTCCGTGTAACCGATGTCCACGCCGAATTTGGAAATCGATCCCGTATAGTGCTCGGCGCGCCTGTCATGCTGACGGAACGTGCAATGCAGATCCTTGGACGAGCCAAACACAAATCCCCAGCCGCTGGCCACGTTGCAGGTCAGGGTGCCGACATTGACGCCGTGAGGTGCAGCCTGAGCCGGAACGGCGAACGCCAATAGCCCAAGCGCCGCGGCGCTCATCATCAATCGATTGGTCTTTTTCATTTTAATCTGTTCCCTTGTAGAAAATGTTTCGAATTTTGCGATTGCTTACAGGCGACGTGCATTGAGAGTCGCGGCCGGATTGAACGAGATCGCGATCGCAGTCAGGTCGAATTTCGCGCTGACAAAAAGGGCGGAGCGGGCTTGGGCCCGCTCCGCGCTAGGCACGTCAGAACGTGACCCACATGCCTTGGCGATAGTAGCCACGGCCATCGTGGTTGTCGCGCCAGTTGTAATGGTCATGATGATGCGAATGCCAGCGATTGTTGTGAAATCTCACGCGCAGCACGGTCGGATAATCGTACCGGTTCGTTTCGTGCCAGCAATCGCCATAATTGTTGCAGACTGTACGTGCGCTGGCTGCGGTAGATGTCGCGGCCATTGCGCTGACGCCGACGATTGCCGCGATCGCGGCCGTCGTCAGCAGGGTTCGAAGTTTCATAGAATTTTCTCCGTGGTAGGGATGTTCGTCATCCACAGCCACAACGCGCTACCGCTTGTCAGGTTCCAATTTGGCCAACCCGCGGTCAGGTTGCCCGGTCCAGGCGCACGCGGCTTCTGCGCGCCTGGCCGGGTTTCTTCGACCGGCAGGGTGTTAACGCGGCGTTAGCTATGGAAACTTCGCCCAACCGGCGCGTTGTAGTGCGGTAGAGGCAGTAACCCATGGAGCCTGCGATGATCCAACTCACTCAATTTCTGCACGATGTCCTGAACTTCTTTCGCGAAGGGTTCGCTCAGGTCAATGCCGTCGAGGGACTCGTCATCGCGCTTGTTGCAACGCTTCTCGCTTCGGCCTGGAATCGGGTCTGGTCGGTGGCGCTGGGGGCGACGGTCGTTCATCTTGTCGCCAACGCGCTCATTCCGGTCATCGCCAATCACGCGACGTTCCGCCTGCCCGCAATCATGGAGATGCCTTATTGGCGCACGGCACTGTCCCTGTTTGCCGGCTATCTGGTCGTAATTGCGGTGTTCATGTTCATCAAGCGGATGTTCATTGCACCGGCGCATGCCCTGTGACCGGCACGGACAAACTTCGAGTGACGTTTTTCGTTTCATAAGGCGCAAAAAATCCTCAGTTCAGATGGAACTTCGCCTGTGCTGTGGCGTTTGCGCCTCAGCAGGCGCAGCTTATGTAAACCGACTGGAGAGCGACGGCTGAATACTGGCCGCCGCTCTCAGCCGTGGTCAGCCGGAAAGCGGTCAGGCGAGGCGGCGCACGATGAACGATCAGAGTGTCGGAACGTTTGCGGCCTGGCAGCAGGCTTTTGATCCCGGCGAAGGGCCGATCAGGGCCGAGCTGTTCAGTGTGGAACGGCTCGAGCAGCATGGCGCAACACTGGCTTCGGCCCAACGCGTCGCCCCGAAGCGCGAAAGAGGCCGGCGCCTCTCGTCGCGCCTTGCCGACAATTCCAGGGCTCTTGCCGACGCCTATCGCTCCATAGTCGCCGCCACGCGTGCCCACCAATCCATTCCTCCGGCCGCGGAGTGGTTGCTCGACAACTACCACGTCGTCGACGAACAAATCCGGGAGATCAAGGACGATCTGCCGCCGGGATTTTACCGCCGGCTGCCGAAATTGAGTGATGGACCGCTCGAGGGTTATCCGCGTGTCTTCGGCATCGCCTGGGCCATGGTTGCGCATACCGACAGCGCCATCGACATTCACAAGCTGACGCGTTTGGTCGAGGCCTATCAGCGCGTCCAACCACTGACCATCGGCGAGCTCTGGGCCATCGCGATCACCTTGCGCATCACGCTCGTGGAGAATTTGCGCCGTGTCGCAGAGGAGATCACGCTCCGGTTGGCCGCCAGCCGGCAGGCGGATCAGCTGGCCGATCGCTTGCTCGACCTGGACCGCAAAGAACCAGCCTCGGCTCTGATGCGAAGCCTGGAACAGGTGCCCTGGTCAACAGCCTTCGCAGTGCAGCTCGCCCAACGAATGCGGGACCGCGATCCTCATGCCACGCCGGCGTTGCGCTGGCTGAACGACCGCTTGGCGGCGGAAGGAACGACCACCGACGACGTCGTGCGCGAGGAGCTGCAACGGCAAAGCGCGGCAAACGTCACTGTACGCAATATCATCACGAGCATGCGGCTAATCTCCTCGGTCAACTGGCCGGAATTCTTCGAGACGGTCAGCCTGGTCGATGCGGCCCTGTGCGCCGGCAGCAGTTTTGCTGAGCTGGATTTTCCGACTCGCGACCTCTACCGCCGCGCCATCGAGACGTTGGCCGATCAATCCGGCATCGACGAGATCGAGGTGGCGCAGAAGGCAGTCGAGAGCGCCAAGCGCGCGGCGATGGGACCGAGCGGCTCCCGGCGAAACACCCAACGAGAAGCCGATCCCGGATTTTTCCTTATCGCAGAAGGCAGGCAATCGTTCGAAGCGGCGCTGAAATGCCGCGTTTCATTCAAGAGCAGGGTGTTTCGCTTCTGTTCGGAGGCCGGGGTTGTCAGCTACGTGGCGATGATCGCCGGCACGACTGCGCTCATCGTGACGGCTGGTATGGCGATGCTGGCTCACCTGGATATCGAAGGCTGGTTCCTCGCGGTGCTCGGAGTTGCAGTGCTCATGCCGGCCTCCGATCTGGCGATATCGATCGTCAATCGTGTCATCTCGCAGCAGGTGGGCGCCATGCGGCTTCCGGGCCTGGAGCTCCGCGGGGGCGTGCCCGACGAGTTGCACACGATGGTCGTCATGCCGACGCTTCTGACGTCGAATGCCGCGATCGATGAGCACATCGAGCGCCTGGAGGTGCACTACCTTTCCAATTCGGACGACAATTTCACCTTCGCTTTGCTTTCCGACTGGACGGACGCCGACGCCCAACAGGTCCCCGGAGACGACGAGCTTGTGGCGGCCGCGGCCGCCGGCATCGCGCGATTGAACGCGCGTCATGGCCGCACGGACGCGTGCGCGCGGTTCTTGCTGTTGCATCGCCGCCGAGTCTGGAACGCCGGCGAGGCAAAGTGGATCGGCTGGGAGCGCAAGCGTGGCAAGCTTCACGAACTCAATCGCTTGCTGCGTGGTGTGCCCGACACTTCCTTTGTCGGCGGCGATGGCCGCGTGCCAGACGTGCCGCCGGGCGTGCGCTATGTCATCACTCTGGACGCAGACACGCGCCTGCCGATTGCCGCGGGCCGGCGCTTGGTGGGAAAAATTGCCCATCCGCTCAACCGTCCCCAGTTCGATGCGCATGCCGGCCGCGTCGTGCGCGGTCACGGCATCCTGCAGCCGCGCGTGACTCCTTCACTGCCAATGGGCGCGGAAGGCTCGTTGTTCCAGCGCATCTTTTCCGGTCCCAACGGTATCGATCCGTACGCCATTGTCGTATCGGACGTGTACCAGGACTTGTACGGCGAGGGTTCCTATTGCGGCAAAGGCATCTATGACGTTGATGCATTCGAGGCGTCGCTGGAAGCACGCATTCCCCACAGCTCCGTTCTGAGCCACGATCTGCTGGAAGGCATTTATGCCCGCGCGGCGCTGGCGTCGGACATTGAGGTCGTCGAGGAATTTCCCTCGCGCTACGAGGTGGCGGCAGCGCGCCAGCAACGATGGGTACGGGGCGACTGGCAACTCTTGCCATGGATTTTCGCCAACGGATCACGGCTGTCGAAACGGCGCACCCCTATCCCGCTCTCTGGCCGCTGGAAGTTGGCGGACAATCTGCGTCGTTCGCTGGTCGCGCCTGCCACACTCTTTGCGCTGGTTCTTGGCTGGTTTCTGCCGCTGCCGGCTGCCGCTGCCTGGACGGCGTTTGTCCTTCTGATTACCGGGTTGCCGACCCTGCTTCCGGCGATCGCAGGTTTTATTCCAAGACGCACAGGCATCTCGCAGCGCAACCATTGGCGCGGGATTGGCCGCGATTTTCAACTTGGCGTCGTGCAAACCGCGTTTGTCCTGACGTTTGTTGCGCACCAGTCGTTCCTCATGCTCGACGCGATCGCAAGGACACTCTTTCGTCTTCTGATTTCCCGGCGTCATCTGCTCGAGTGGGTGACGACCGCACAGTCGAGCGCCGCACGCTCCGGCGACGGGCGCCCTCTCGGCTTGCAAATTGCGACGAGCAGTACATTTGCGATCGTCGCGGTTGTGGTGGTTGGCACTGCTGGACTGGGCGGCTGGCCTGTCGCGGTGCCATTCGGATTGCTCTGGGCCTTGTCGCCGCTCGCGGCCTGGTGGACCAGTGTTCCGCCGGCGTCGGCCGGGCATTTGCCGATCTTGCCACAAGACATCAAGCAACTGCGGCTGGCTGCGCGGCGTACGTGGCGCTACTTCGAAGAATTCGTGACGGAGGAAGACAATTTTCTCCCTCCCGATAACTTTCAGGAAGAACCGCTGCCCGTCGTGGCGCGTCGCACGTCGCCCACGAATATTGGGCTCTATCTGCTTTCTGTGGTCGCGGCGCGCGACTTCGGCTGGATCGGCACCCTGGACACTCTGGAGCGGCTGGAGGCCACATTCGCAACGCTGGAACGCCTCGAACGGCATCGCGGACATATCTTCAACTGGTATGGCACAAGCGACCTTCGCGCACTCGAGCCGAAGTACATCTCCACCGTCGACAGCGGCAACCTGGCTGGCCATCTGATCGCGCTGGCCAGCGCCTGCCGTGAATTTCCTGCGGGCGCGATCGCGAACGCATCCTGGAAGCAGGGGGTGGAAGATGCGCTGGACTTGGTTCGCCAAAGTGTGCGGCAGCTTACGGGTCCGGATAACGTCGCGGATGGCGGACTTGCCAATATCCGCAAGGCAATCGACAAGTTCGCGGATGCACTTGGACTCAACACGGGAAGCCTCGGCGAAACGACCGCCTTGCTGTGCGATCTCGAAGAGAAAGCCGGAGCCCTGCGTGCCATCGTTCTGCGTGAGATGGCGGGCAATACCTCTTTGTCCGACAGAGCGTCCGACCTCGTATTCTGGACGATCGCGTTGCTCCAGTCCGTCCAATCGCACAAACGCGACATCGAATTCCTTGCGCCATGGGCCATACGGGGCGAAGGCAAATTCGACCGGCCTGGTGCGACAAGGGGTTCGCAATCCATTCCGACGATCGCAGACCTGATCGCCCTCGACCGTGCGACGGCAGCTCAACCGGCGTGCGCTTCCAACCCCTTGCACGAAATGTCGGGTCCTGATGGGGATGCGGCGAAATCGCGGGCAGCCGCAGTCACTGTGAACGGTCGCTGCGCAGTGCTTGCCACGCGTGCAGCGGCGATGTTCGGAGCGATGGAGTTCGGTTTCCTGCTGGACCGGAGCCGACAGCTGCTCTCCATCGGATATCGCAGCGCCGACGCAGGCCTGGACTCCAATTTCTACGACTTGCTGGCATCGGAAGCGCGGCTCGCGAGCTTCATCGCGATCGCAAAGGGTGACGTACCCGCCAAGCATTGGTTCCAGCTCGGACGCACGCTGACACCGATCCGAGGTGGGTCTGCGCTCATCTCATGGTCAGGGTCGATGTTCGAATATCTGATGCCTGGGTTG
>JANYBR010000158.1 GCA_025360685.1 Pseudomonadota bacterium | reverse complement strand
CGGTGGGTCCGGCGCGATGCGGCAGGACAAACCAGGCTGCAATGCCCGCCAGGGCGAGCATGAGCAGAAGCACAATGCCGGGAAGACGGGAACGCATTCCCGCCTCCGGGTTTAGGGAAGTTCGCCCGAGGTTGCGATCAGCAGCCAGTTCGGATCGCGCGCCCGAACGTCGCGCGCGAAGGTCCACACATCGGTGACGTCGCGAACCGTCTTGGAATTGCCGTCGATCACCGTCGCGTTCGCATCGGTCGTCGCCGAGATGAACTGCGCCCCGAAGGCAAGGGTAATTTCGGCGGAACGGCCCTTGAGCGCGGCATGGACGATCTTGACGTCCTTGAAACCGACGAAGGTGTAGGCGATCTCTTCCTTGCGCTGTTCGCGGCCCGCAATCACCTGGTCGAATGCGGCATAGACTTCATCGCCCAGCAGCGGTCGCAGCTGTGCCCGGTCGCCGCGCGCGAATGCGGTGACGATCATCTCATAGGCACTGCGCGCGCCCGAGATGAAATGGTCGGTCTCGAACGCACGGTCGGCGAGCTTGATGTCCATCAGACCGCGCGCCACCGGATCGGCCGGCTTGTCCGCGATCTGCTCGGCGCGGGTCGCGACGGGCAGCGGCACGACATTGTCCTTGGGTGGCGCGGCATCGGACGGCGCGCCGGAAAGCCGATAGCTTTCCTGCGGCGGCCGTTCGTTGCCTGTGCGGCGACCCAGTACCGTGTAGAGACGGAACAGGATCACCCCGGCGACGACCGCGATCAGGAAAATATCGAAGAACTGTGAGTTGGGCATTCTTGGTAAACCTTCCGCGGTCCCCGTCCGCCTGACTGGTAGACTAGTCCCCTGTATCTCAAGGGTCCAGCGTTGCCCGTCAATATAGCTACCAAGGGCCGGTAACCAGACGTTCGCCTTGTCACAGCGGCGCGATCCGTGGTACCGGCGCGCGCGAATTTCCAAGGATTGTACGATGAGCGGCACACCAGGCGGAGCGGCGGCCGGCGACAACGGCGCCGATGCGAATGCGCCGCGAATCCAGATCGTTGGCCAGTACATCAAGGATTTGTCCTTCGAAAATCCCGGGGCGCCTTCAGGCATGACCAGCCGGCCGAATATCGAGTTGGGGGTCGACCTGCAGGCCCGGCGCATGGAAGGAGCATTGTTCGAAGTCGAGCTGAAACTTCGCGTCAATGCGAAGATGCCCGACGAGAAGCCGGTTTTTTTGCTGGAACTCGTCTATTGCGGACTGCTGCAAATCACCAATGTGCCGGACGACGTGTTGCAGCAGATTCTGCTGATCGAAGGCCCGCACCTGCTGTTCCCCTACGCCCGGCGCATCATCTCCGATGTGGTGCGCGACGGCGGCATGCCGCCGCTGATGGTCGAGCCGATCGATTTCGCCGGCCTCTACCGCAACAAGCAGGCACAAATGCAACAGGTACGCGGCGGCGTGCAGGAATCGGGAAACGCCTGAGCTCTAGTTCCAGAGCGCATCCTTGCCGAGTTCCTCGGCAACGAATTGCGCATGCGCGTCGGCCTCGGCCTGGGAAAGCCGCGACGGCAGCGGCACGGGCCGCGACATGGCCGTGCGCACGTCGCCTCGAACGTCGGACGCACGGTCGATGGGACTGAGCGAGAGCTTTTTCTGCCGCCCGCCCAGCAGTTCCAGATAGACCTGCGACGTCAGCTCGGCATCGAGCAGTGCGCCATGCATGGTGCGGGCGGAGAGGTCGATGGCAAACCGTTTGCACAGCTCGTCGAGAGAATAGCGCGCGCCGGGGATCTTGCTCTTGGCGATTTCGATCGTGTCGATGGCGCGGGCATAGGGAATGGGCGGACGGCCGATGCGATGCAACTCCGAATTGACGAATTTGAGGTCGAAGCTCGCATTGTGAATGACCAGGGCGGCATCGCCGATGAAGGCCAGAAACTCTTCGACGATCTCCGCGAATTTCGGTTTGCCGGCGAGGAACTCATCGGTCAGGCCGTGGATACGCTGGGTCTCGATGGGCACCAGCCGCTCGGGATTGAGATAGCAGCGATAGGTCTTGCCGGTCGGCAGGTGCTCCATCAACTCGACGCAGCCGATCTCGACGATGCGGTGCCCGTCGGCTGGTTCGAACCCGGTCGTTTCGGTATCCAGGACGACTTCACGCATCGTGCTTGTTTTCCTCGGCCCGCCGCTGGTCGCGCAGCACGGTCAAAATCATCTTCACCTGGTCGAAAGCGTGTTCGAGGCCCTTGTCGGTCACAACCACGAAATGGGCTTTTGCACGTTTTTCTTCGTCGGGCATCTGGCGCGAGTGCAGATAGTCGAATTTCTCCTGCGTCATGCCGGGCCGCGCCAGAACGCGTTCACGCTGTATATGGGATGGCGCGCTGACAACCACAATCGCATCCATGTTGGTTTCGCCGCGGGTCTCGAACAGGAGCGGAATATCGAAGACGACGATATCCGCTCCGTTCTTGTCCGCCGCCTCGAGAAACTTACGCCGCTCATCTGCCATCAAGGGATAGACGATGGCCTGCAGGCGCTGTGTCGCGTCGTGATTGCCGGTGACGTGTTTCGAGAGTTCCGCCCGATCAACCGCGCCGCCCTTCGCCGTGCCGGGAAAGGCAGCCTCGATCGGCGCCACCGCTGCACCGTCTTTCTGATAGAGCCGGTGCACCGCGGCGTCGGCGTCGTACACCGGCACGCCGAGCTGGGCGAACATCTTGGCGGTTTCCGACTTGCCCATCCCGATGGAGCCGGTCAGTCCGACAAAGGTGGGCCGTCTATGTGCCACTCGCCAGCGCCTTTTCCAGGTATCGCCTCAGTTCAGGAGTCACTTTCGGCGCCACGCCGAAGAACGCTTCGAACGCCGGGACGCCCTGATGCATCAGCATGCCAAGACCGTCGATGACCGTGAAGCCGGCCGCGCGTGCCCGCTTGAGCAACGGCGTTTCGAGGGGATTATAGACGATGTCGCAAATGGCGGCGGTCTTGGGCAGCGGATCGAGCGCGATATCCAGCGACCGCGCGCCCTTCATGCCGGCGCTGGTGGCATGCACGAGCAAAGCCGCGCCGTTGGCGGCCTTGGGCCAATCGCTCTGATCGAACACGGTGAGCTTTGGCGTGATGTGGGGCGACAAGGCAGCGGCAAGCTGGTCGGCGCGGCCGCGGCTGCGATTGACGATGCGGATTTCACTCGCGCCGAGATCGTGCAGCGCCACGGCAACCGCGCGCGCCGCCCCGCCCGCGCCCAGGAGCACGGTAGATTTCCCGCGTATGGCGTTCGGCGCCAGGTTTTCGCGCAACGAAGCGCCAAGCCCGCTCGCATCGCTGTTGCGTCCTTCGATGCGTCCCTTATCGTGGAATATCAGCAGATTGACCGCACCGGCGGCCCGCGCCGCCAGATCGCTTTCATGGCAGATGGCGAACGCGGCTTCCTTGTGCGGAATCGTGACGCTGACGCCCTTGAAGCCGGCGAGCATCAGCGCCCGCACCACGGTAGAAAAGTTTTCCTGCTGGACCGGCAGTGGAACGAACGCGCCGTCGATCCCGGTTTTATTCAGCCAATAGGAGTGCAGGCGCGGCGAGAGCGATTGCGCCACCGGCCAGCCGATAATGCCCGCAAGCTTGGCGGCCCCTGTCAGGCTCATGGCGCAATCACACCTTTCCGGCGCAGCTCGGCCAGCAGCGGCTGAAGCGGCAATCCCAGGATGGAAAAATAGTCGCCTTCGACGGACTCGAAAAGCTGCGCGCCCATGCCTTCCAGACGATAACAGCCGACACCAGCGAGCAGGCCTTGGCCCTCTGTGGATAAATAGCTTTCCAGAAACGCGTCGCTGAACGGCCGCATGCGAAGGGTGGCGGTATCGCAAAACGCCCAGTTGGCTTCGCCGTTCCGGGCCAGGCACAGAGCACTGACCAGCCGATGCGCCTTGCCTCTCAGCCTGCGCAGCAGCGCCCGCGCAGCCGCCAGATCGGCGCATTTGCTCACCAGTTCGCCGTCAAACTCCAGGACCTGATCGGCGCCCAGCACCAGCGAGCCGGGATTCGATCCGGAAACCTGGACGGCCTTGGCTTGCGCCAGGGCGGTGGCGATCGCGCCGGGTGTTTCGCTCTTCGACAGCAATTTTTGCTTGAGCGCCTCTTCGTCGATCTCAGCGGAAATCGCGGTGAAAGGCACCTGCGCGCCGTGCAGGATCCGGGCGCGCGATGCGCTGCCCGACGCCAGGATGAAGTTCACGCCTGCCTCTCCCGCCGCTCGTTCAGCAGATTGATCACGGCGGCGGCGGTTTCCTCCACCGAGCGCCGCGACACGTCGATTACCGGCCAGTCCTGCTGTTCGAACAGTTTGCGCGTTGCGCTGACCTCGTTGCGCACCGACTCGATATCGACATAGTCGGTGTCGCGTACCTCGCCCATCGTGTTGAGCCGGTTGCGGCGCACCTGCACCAACCGGTCCGGCGAGGCCCACAGTCCGACGATCAGCGGACCCTTCGTCACCAACAAAGGCGCCGGAAGCACCAGCCCCGGCACCAGCGGAATGTTCGCCGCGCGCACGCCGCGGATCGCAAGATACACACAGGTCGGCGTCTTGGACGTACGGCTCGCGCCAACCAGGATCACCTGGGCGCCGTCGATCGTATCGAGCGCCTGGCCGTCATCATGCTGGATGGTAAAATTGAGCGCTTCGATGCGCTGCAGATAGCGCTGGTCCAAGTCATGTTGCGCGCCGGGCCGATGGGTTTCGGCCGCGCCGAGAAACTGGCGCATCATGCTGATCGGCCCTTCCATCACATCCAGGCAGGGAAGGTTTGCAGTCGCACAGCGCGAGACCAGATCCTTGCGCAATTCCGGATTGACCAGAGTAAAAAACACCAGACCCCTCTGCGCCAAAATCTGTTCGACGGCGCGATCCAATTGCTTTCGGCTACGCACCAGGACGTAGGAATGCTCCTCGACGCTCACGCCTTCGAATTGCGCCAGCGCCGCCTTGGCGATCGAATTGAGCGTCTCGCCGGTCGCGTCGGAGACCAGATGAACATGAAAATCGCTGCTCACAATTCTATGCTCCGATTGTGCACCGCTCGGCCCCAGCCTGCTGACAAATAACCCTACCGGTTGACCGATGTGCAGCGATCACGTTCGCTCCCGCACCTGTCACCAGCATAGCTGCACTTCGCCGCTTGCGCCCGATTGCCCCAGACCCTTGAGTCCCAAGCACTTCCGGCATAGTGGTCAAAACCGCCCACGGACTCTTCCACAAATCACAGGGCTTACACCATCTTCAGAATCCTATTCTAGGAGTCTTGTATTGAAGTATGAGACGAAACTGATCCGGGTTTTGAACAAGGAGCCTGTCTGGCCGCCACCGCTCTGGTTGATGCGTCAGGCCGGACGCTATCTTCCCGAATATCGCGAGCTGCGTGCGAAGGCCGGCTCGTTCTGGGCGCTGTGCAATTCTCCCGAGCTTGCCACGGAAGTGACATTGCAGCCGATTCGAAGATTTGGCTTCGATGCGGCGATTATTTTCTCGGACATTCTGACGATACCTGTCGCACTCGGCTGTCCGGTGACACTGGTGGAAGGCGAAGGCCCGAGGCTGACGCCGGTGACAAATGTTGCCGGCTTCAATCTTGATCGCGCGCATTGGAAGCAAGCCCTAGCGCCAGCCTATGAGACCCTGAAACGAGTCCGGCAGGGGTTGGGTCCGGAAACAACTTTGATCGGCTTCGCCGGCGCGCCCTGGACCTTGGCGACCTATTTGGCGGCGGGACGAGGCGGCGACGAACAGAAGTCGGCGAAGCTCTGGGGCTATCGCGAGCCAAAAAGTTTTTCAGCACTGCTCGATATCCTCGGCGACTGCGTCGCATTTCATCTGATCAATCAGCTCGAAGCGGGCGCCGATACGGTGCAGATTTTCGAAAGCTGGGCTTCGGGACTGCCGGCGCATGCTTTTGCGCGCTGGGTAGTCGGGCCGACAAAAAAAATCGTGGCGCAGATACGCACAGTCCATCCCAAGGCGAAGATCATCGGATTTCCGCGCGCTTCGACTCTTGCAGGCTATGAGTTGTACGCAAAAGAAACCGGCGTGGATGCGATCAGTCTGGATACCTCCGCGCCACTGACATGGGCGAAGGATGTTCTGTCCAAGCAAGTGGCGCTACAGGGCAATCTTGATCCCATCGCGCTGATCGCGGGCGGCAAGGCTTTGGATGAAAGCGTTGATGAAATTCTCGCGGCCCTGCGAGGCACGCCGTTCATCTTCAATCTTGGCCATGGAATTCTGCAAGAAACTCCGCTTGCCCATGTCGCGCAACTCATTGGCCGGGTTCGGGGCGCCGGGTGAAGCTCGCCGTTATCCTGTTCAATCTGGGCGGACCGGATTCGCTGGATGCGGTGGAACCTTTCCTGCGCAATCTGTTCGGCGATCCGGCGATCCTTTCCGTGCCGGGCATCGTGCGCCGACCGCTGGCGCGCATCATCGCGGCGCGGCGGACGCCGTTCGCGAAGGACATTTACCGCAAGATCGGCGGCCGTTCTCCCATCGTCGAGGAGACGCAAGCCCAGGCCGAGGCTTTGGATAGACTCTTGGCGGAGCGCGGCGTCGAGGCAAAGAGCTTCATCGCGATGCGCTGCTGGCACCCGTTCAGCGACGCGGCGGCAGCGGCGGTGAAAGCCTGGGGCGCGGACAGCATTGTCCTGTTGCCGCTCTATCCGCAGTTTTCGACCACGACGAGCGGATCGTCATTCACCGATTGGGATCGCGCTGCGGCCAAGGCCGGGCTCACGGCGCCGGTCACCCGCATCTGTTGCTATCCGGACAGTCCGGGGTTCATCGAGGCTGGCGCCGCGCTTATCCACCAGACACTCAAAAGCGCCAAGCCAGGTGTGGATTACCGTCTGCTCCTGTCCGCGCACGGTCTTCCCAAGCGCATAATTTCCAAAGGCGATCCTTATCAGTGGCAGGTCGAACGCACCGCCGCAGCTCTTGTTGATCGGCTGGGGATAAAGGGACTCGATTGGACTGTCTGCTATCAAAGCCGTGTGGGGCCGCTGGAATGGATCGAACCCGCGACGGATGATGAGATTCGTCGCGCCGGTTCGCAACGAAAGGGTGTCGTCCTGGCGCCGATCGCCTTCGTCTGCGAACACTCCGAGACCTTGGTCGAGCTCGACATGGAATATGCCCATCTGGCGGTCACTGCCGGCGTCGCAGATTATTTGCGGGTACCGACTGTGAGCACTCGTCCGGATTTTATCGCCGCACTCGCCGATCTCGTCATGCGCGCAAGCGGCGGTCAAACTACCCTGAGTGCAAGCGGCGCGCGGATTTGTCCTGCGAGGTTCGCTGGCTGCGTATGCCGGGAGTGACGCGATGTTGAACTTTCTGTCCGAGCACATCCTGTGGATCAAGGCGCTGCATATCATCGCCGTGATCGCGTGGATGGCCGGCATGCTCTATCTGCCGCGGCTGTTCGTCTACCACTGTGACGCGCCGGCCGGTTCGCCACAGTCCGAAATGCTGAAGGTGATGGAACGCAAGTTGCTCCGGATCATCGTGAACCCTGCCATGATCGCGGTGTGGGTTCTGGGGCTGACCCTGGCCTATGAAACCGGCGCCTACGCGCAAGGCTGGCTGCAGCTCAAGTTCGCGCTGGTCCTTGTGATGAGCGGGCTGCATGGCGTCTACGCCGCAACCGTCAAGCGGTTCGCCCGCGACGCAAACACGCGGCCGCAGCGCTTTTACAGGATCATTAACGAAGTCCCGATGGTGCTGATCATCGCCATCGTGATCCTGGCCGTGGTCAAACCGTTCTGAAAAAAGTTTTGGGGCCCGGCCTTGACGAACGTTTGCAAGCGTCCCAAATCACGCTATAAGGCTTCCGTTCTCCTTGGCACGCATCGGCAACGGCAGTGATTGCTCGGCGCCGGACCCGGTTCTGACCGGCGCGTGCCAGCCAAACCTCCGACCACGTATACGCAGGCGCCTTTTGCGCCTTCGAGCCGGACCAATCCCCCCAATGTTTCTTAGGTGTAATTCACAATGACAGTTCAAGAAGGCCTGCAGACGATGAACCTGCAGGAATTGAAGTCCAAGACTCCAACCGACCTGCTTTCGTTCGCCGAAGAGCTCGAGATCGAGAACGCCTCGTCCATGCGCAAGCAGGACATGCTGTTCGCGATTCTGAAGGAGCTCGCCGAACGCAATGTCGAGATCATGGGACAGGGCGTCGTCGAAACCTTGCAGGACGGCTTCGGCTTCCTGCGCTCGCCGGAATCGAACTATCTCGCAGGCCCCGACGACATCTATGTCAGCCCGTCGCAGATCCGACGCTTCGGACTTCGCACCGGCGACACGGTGGAAGGTCCGATCCGTGGCCCCAAGGATGGCGAGCGTTATTTTGCGCTGCTCAAGGTTTCCTCGATCAATTTCGAAGATCCGGAAAAAATCAAGCACAAGGTGCATTTCGACAATCTGACGCCGCTTTACCCCACCCGTTGGCTCGACATGGAGCTGAAAGACCCGACCATCAAGGACAAGACCGGTAGGGTCATC
>JANYBR010000156.1 GCA_025360685.1 Pseudomonadota bacterium | reverse complement strand
TCAACGTGACGCCGCACATTGCCCGCAACACGACCCGCCGTTCGGCCATTGATGGACGGACCACTCGCCATCCTGGTTATGCCGCCAGCCAGCGCATCCGAAAGCGCATCGAAGAAGGCTTCGGCTGGATCAAAACCATCGCAGGCCTTAGAAAGACAAAGTACCGAGGCCTCGAAAAAGTTCGATGGGCCTTCACCCTCGCAGCCGCAGCCTACAATCTGATCCGGTTGCCGAAGTTGATGGCGACAGCGTGAACCACAACGCCATCGGCCGACGCCCAGCCGAAATCGGACGCAAACACAGGAACGCAATCCAGACAGCCATGGGAATACCAGCTACTTCTTCAACAGCCTGCTAGCGCCTCGCGGGCGTGTGTGGCCTCTTGCGCGGTTTCCTGGCCGGCGCAAGACGCGCGGCGGCGGCGGAACGCATGAGCCATGCGCGCAACAGCTTGCGGTCCTTGAGCATCGCGACTGGCACAACGACATAGGTCTTTGAAGGCGGCATCGAGGGCTCGTATAGCAGAGCTTTGGCGCCTCGCGTCTTAAGAAGTTCTTCATGGTCGGCGCCGGTCAGCTTCAGCGCCAGCCCCACGTCGGAGAGCGAACAGAACATGCGCCCGCCCCCATAGACGCCGATGCCACCGAACATGGGACGGAACAGAAGTTCCAGATCCGGCGGGGCCGCGGACTCGATCACCTTTTGCAGTTCGGCGGGTCTGTGCGGCATGGCGTCTGCTACCTTTCCGACCAAACGGCGATCTCATAACCGTCCGGATCGATGAAGTGAAAGCGCCGTCCGCCCGGAAATGCGAACGGCGGTTTGGCGATCGTGCCGCCCGCGGCTTTCACTTTTGCCAGCGCCGCTTCCAGATCGGCTGCGTAGAATACCATCAACGGGCCGCCTGGATTGGGCGTACCGACGGTGGTGAAACCGCCACCCACCCGGCCATCATCGAAGCTCGCATAGCCCGGACCATAGTCAGTAAACGTCCAGCCGAACACAGCGCCGTAGAACGCCTTGGACTTTGTAATGTCATGGACGATGAACTCGACAAAGTCGGGCTGCGCGCGCTCGGCAGCGCCCACCGCGGTGAGCGTGGCGAACAAAAGGCCCATGATCATGGCTGTGTATCTCATCGCGTCCTCCATTTTCTCGGACGAGAATAACGAACCCCTGCTGACAAGGTGGTGTCAGCATGTTGACAGTACACTTCCGAAAAGAAAAAAGGCGCGTATCGCTACGCGCCTTTTCTGATCGATGTGTAGGAGCGAGATTATTCTTCGGTCTCGTCGGCCTCGTCCTTTGCGGCCTTCTTGCCGCCGCGCTTCTTGAGTGCTGCGCCGAGGATGTCGCCGAGCGATGCACCGGAGTCGGACGAGCCGTACTGCGCCACGGCCTCCTTCTCTTCGGAGATTTCGCGCGCCTTGATCGAGACCGAGACCTTGCGGCTCGCCTTGTCGACCTGGGTGACGAGCACGTCGACCTTGTTGCCCACCTGGAACCGCTCCGGGCGCTGGTCGTTGCGATCGCGCGCCAGGTCGGAGCGCCGCACGAACGCCTTGATGCCGTCCGCGAGAGCCACCTCGATGCCGCCGTCGTTCACTTCGGTCACGGTGACGGTGACGATCTGGTTCTTCTTCAGCGCGGCACCCGCAGGACCGGCCTTCTCGATCGGATCGTCGCCGAGCTGCTTGATACCGAGGCTGACGCGTTCCTTCTCGGCGTCAACGTCGAGCACCTTGGCCGAGACGATTTGGCCCTTCTCGTAGTCCTTGACGGCTTCGTCGCCGGACTTCGACCAGGAAAGATCGGAGAGATGCACCATGCCGTCGATCTCGCCGCCCAGCCCGACGAACAGGCCAAACTCGGTGATCGACTTAATCTCGCCCTCGATCGTGCTGCCGGACGGATGGTCGCGCATGAAGGCTTCCCAGGGATTGTCCTGAGTCTGCTTCAGGCCGAGCGAGATGCGGCGCTTGTTGGAATCGACCTCCAGTACCTGCACTTCGACATCGGTGCCCGGCACCACGATCTTGGACGGGGCGACGTTCTTCTTCACCCACGACATTTCCGAGACGTGCACCAGGCCTTCGACACCGGGCTCCAGCTCCACGAAGGCACCATAGTCGGTGACGTTGGTGACCTTGCCGGTGAACTTGGCGCCCACCGGGTACTTGACGCTGACGCCTTCCCACGGATCGGTCTGCAGCTGCTTCATGCCCAGGCTGATGCGCTGCGTTTCGTGATTGATCTTGATGATCTGCACCGTGACCGTCTGGCCGACGGAGAGCACTTCCGTCGGATGGCTGACGCGACGCCAGGCGATGTCGGTGACGTGCAACAGTCCATCGACGCCGCCGAGATCCACAAACGCGCCATAGTCGGTGATGTTCTTGACCACGCCTTCGACGACCTGCTTTTCCTGCAGCGAGGCGACGAGCGAGGTGCGCTCTTCGGCGCGGCGCTCTTCGAGCACGGCCCGGCGCGAGACGACGATATTGCCGCGGCGGCGATCCATTTTCAGGATCTGGAAAGGCTGCGGCTGGTTCATGAGCGGGCCGACGTCGCGCATCGGACGCACATCGACCTGGCTGCCGGGCAGGAACGCGACGGCGCCGTCGAGATCGACGGTGAAGCCGCCCTTGACGCGGCCAAAGATCACGCCCGTGACACGGGTCTGTTCGTTAAACGCGCGCTCGAGCTTGATCCAGCTTTCCTCGCGGCGGGCTTTGTCGCGCGACAGCACGGCTTCACCGAGCGCGTTCTCGACGCGCTCAAGGTAGACCTCGACCTGATCGCCGACGGCGATGGCCGCGGGCACGCCGGGCATGGAGAATTCCTTGAGGGAAACGCGCCCTTCGGTCTTCAGTCCGACATCGACGACGACGAAGTCGTTCTCGATGGCGACGACGGTGCCGGTGATGACGTTGCCTTCCTGGGGCGACTGCGTAACGAAGCTGGCTTCGAGCATGGCCGCGAAATCGTCGCGGGTCGGGGAGGCAATCGAGTTGGCGTGTTCGTGAACCTTGGTTGCGGTCGCGTGGCGAGCCATACGGATAGTTCTCTCTTTCGTTTTCAATCTAGCGTCACCACACCCTCCACTGCCGGCATCGCCCGCGTCATGCGGGCGACCCAATTTCGTCATCGAGAAAATCGCTTGCCCGGACAGGCCTAGCAACAGCGTGGGCCGGGCAATGACGAATTGGGGGAGGCTTGAAGCGTCGCTGGTCTGAATTCACTCAATGCCAATCCGGTTTTACGGATGGACTTCCCGAACGGATGCGTATCCGCGCGGGCGGTTGGATTGTCGGTCAAGTTCGAGGTGGCTCGATGAGGCCGCCGGGTCTCCTAACCCCTGTGGCTGGCCTTGAGCGCGCTCGTTACCTTGGGTTCGACCAGGGCGAGAGCAGCCGCGAACGCGGCGTCTATACCCAATGCGCTCGTGTCGAGCAAGCTGGCGTCGGCCGCCTGTTTCAGCGGCGATACGGCACGGGTGCGGTCGGCATGGTCGCGCGCGACGATTTCCGCCAGCAGTTCCGCCTCGTTCCGGTCTATCCCCAAGCTCTTGAGTTCCAGCCAGCGGCGGCGCGCGCGCACCTCGGGCTTTGCATCCACGAAGAGTTTGGCGGTGGCATTGGGCGCGATCACCGTGCCGATATCGCGGCCGTCCATCACGGCGCCAAGGCTGTTGCCCGGAGGATGTTCGAGGAACGATTTTTGGAACGCATAGAGTGCCTGACGCACGGCTGGGATGGCCGCGACCTGCGAAGAGGCTTTGCCGACTTTGTCGCTTCGGATCGCCGGATCGCCCGCGCGGGCCAGATCGATCGTGCGCGCCCCCTTCACCGCATCGGCTTCCCTGGACGGATCGCCGTTCTGGTCGAGCACCGCCAGCGCCGTCAGCCGATAGAGCGCTCCGGAGTCCATATGCGCGAAGTTGAAGTGCCGAGCGACACGTTTGGCCAAGGTGCCCTTGCCAGACGCGGCGGTGCCGTCGACAGCAATGATGATGCTCACGCGTTCACCACCTGAAAATCCCCGCCGAGGTCGCGCATCAGTTTTTCGAATTCCGGAAAGCTGGTGGCGATCATCGAGATGTCGTCGACCGAGACCGGATTCTTAGAGGCCAGGCCCATCGTCAGAAACGACATGGCGATACGGTGATCCAGATGGGTTGCCACGCGCGCGCCGCCAGGAACACCACCCAGACCCCTGCCCTCGACGGTGAGCGAGTTTCGCGTTTCAGCTGTGACGAGACCGTTCGCCTTCAGGCCGGCCGTGATGGCGGAGAGCCGGTCACTTTCCTTCACGCGCAGTTCTTCGACGCCGTGCATCACGGTTCTGCCTTCCGCGAACGCCGCAGCGACAGCGAGGATCGGGTATTCGTCGATCATCGACGGCGCGCGCTCTGGCGGAACGTCGATGCCCTTGAGCGTAGAAGCGCGCACGGACAGATCGCCGATCTTCTCGCCGCCGCTCTCGCGCTCGTTCTCGACGACGATGTCCGCGCCCATCTCGATCAGGGTCTGGACCAGTCCGGCTCGCCGCGGATTGAGCAGCACCGACGGAATGCGCACGTCGGAACCCGGCACGATCAGCGCCGCGACGAGCGCAAATGCGGCGGAGGATGGATCGCGCGGCACGTCCACGGTGCAAGGCACCAATTCCACCTCACCCGTCACATGGATGGCTTCGCCGTGCGGCAAGGCTTCGACCGAGATCTTGGCGCCGAATGCCGCCAGCATCTTCTCGGTGTGGTCGCGCGTCAGCTCGCCTTGTTCGATGCGCGAACGGCCGGGCGCATTGAGCGAGGCAAGCAGCATGGCGGACTTCACCTGCGCCGACGCCACTTCAACCTTGTGATCGACGCAGATCGAGAGTTCCGCACCGCTCAACGTCACAGGCATCAGGCCGCCGACACGCGACGTGTAGGTGGCTCCGAACAGCTGCAACGGATCGAGCACACGGGCCATGGGCCGGCCGCGCAACGACGCATCGCCTGTGAACACCGCCGTGATCGCTGTGGTCGCCATGGCACCCATCACCAGACGCGATCCGGTACCGGAATTGCCGAAATCGAGAACATTCTCCGGCTCAGCCCAACCGCCCACGCCGGTGCCGTGAACCATCCATTCGCCGGCGGCGCCACGCACGACTTGGGCACCGAATGCGCGCATCGCTTGGGCGGTGTTCAGGACGTCTTCGGCTTCCAAAAGGCCTGTAATGCGCGTTTCGCCGACGGTCAGCGCGCCCAGAATAAGGGCACGGTGGGAAATGGATTTGTCGCCTGGAATGGCCGCAGTTCCCCGTAACGGGCCGGATCGGCGCGATTTCAGTGGTCTTGCGGCGTCCGAACCGTGCATTTTCAAGCCCAAAAGTCTCTTTGACAGGCCGGTGCAGGCGTGGCAAACGACCCGCCTTCCAACACAACCCTTCTTTATGGGAAGCATGAGCTTGGTCAAGGCAGATCTAGGACTGAAACGCGTGTGCCCCAGCTGCGGGTCGCGCTTTTACGACCTGCAGAAGCGCCC
>JANYBR010000149.1 GCA_025360685.1 Pseudomonadota bacterium | reverse complement strand
TGATCCCGCCACCACCGAGTACCTAGGCGACAAGGAAGGCGCGGACATGATTGGCACGGGGAGTCTCGACCACGTGGCATTCATCGCCAGCGGACTTTCAGAAATGCGACAGCGACTCACGGGCGCAGGCACTGTATTTCGCGAGCGGACCGTGCCGGACCTTGGGCTGCACCAGCTGTTCGTTGATGACCCGAATGGTGTCACGATTGAGCTCAACTATCCCGCAAGCGAAGCGGGCTGAGCAACCCTTGCGTGGCGCGTCGCAGAATTGGTCATGTTAATGGGTCGCGTTCAGAACACGTTGGGGGAGTTGTGAAATGGCAGATCGCCTAGGATCTAAGAACAATCGGGTGGTCGTTGCCGGTGGGTCCCTGGCTGGCCTTTTCAGTGCGCTGTTGCTAAGAAAGATCGGCTGGAATGTGGACGTCTTCGAGCGCATTCCTGCAGGGTTGGCGGGCCGGGGCGCGGGGATTGTCACTCATCCGGAACTCTGGGCGGCGTTGCATCGAACGGGTGCGGTTTGGGACCCGGCCACCCTTGGCGTTCCGGTCGTCGGACGGCTCGTGCTGAGCCGTGAAGGCGACATCGTGGGTGAACGTGCGTACCCGCAGACCATGACGTCCTGGGGACGGCTCTACTCTATTTTGCGCGCCGCCCTGCCCGATCAACACTACCACTCTGGAAGGACGCTGGCGGAGATCTCGTCGTCAGGAAGCCGGGCCACGGCACATCTGGAAAATGGCGATGAGATTGTTTGCGATCTGTTGATTGGCGCCGATGGAGTCTATTCCACCGTCCGGCGACAATTCTTGCCGGCCGTCCAGCCGATCTACGCGGGTTACGTGGCGTGGCGCGGCCTGGTGGAGGAACGTGACCTCTCACCCGAAACGTGGAACATGCTTGGTGACCGACTCGCCTTCTGCCTACCTCCCGGCGAACAAATGCTCGGATATCCGGTGGCCGGAGCGAACGACGACGTTTCGCCGGGTCGGCGCCGCTACAATTTCGTGTGGTATCGGCCTGCCAGCGAGGCCGGGGACTTGCAACTGCTGTTGACGGACCGGCACGGCAAGCATCATCAACCGTCGATTCCACCGCAGCTCATCCGGGATGAGCTCATTGCCGAGATCCGCGAGGATGCATCGCGTCTGCTCGCCCCACATTTTGCCGAAGTTGTGCACCGTACCGAGCGGCCATTCATTCAGCCGGTGTTCGATGTCGAGACGCCGACGATGTCGTTCCAGCGCGTTGTACTCGTCGGCGACGCAGCGTTTGTCGCGCGGCCACATCTTGGGATGGGCGTCACCAAAGCCGCCGGTGACGCGATTGCGTTGAGCTCGGCGCTCGAGGAAAACTCCGGTGACTGCGATGCGGCGATTGCCAGATTCGACAGAAGCCGTTGCGAGTTCGGTACGGCAGCGGTCGCTCGAGCCCGCCATCTCGGGGCGTACATGCAAGCCCAACTCAAGAGTCCGAGCGAACGCGCTTGGGCCGAGCAACATCGTACGGCCGATGCGGTCATGACGGAGACGGCCACCCCGCATGGGATCTTGCCGACCGGCGCGAAAACGGCGTCTGCTTGGTCGAACGCATGACCGCCTCGCGAGACATGGCTTTCATGCGGGCCACGGCGAGAGAGACAGGCGGAGCAGCCGACGGTTTCGCGAATAGTGCGTCGCAGCGGCTTTCAAGTTCACGCCTTTTGAGCGTCGCCGCGGCGGCTCCGCGCGGTCAAGTTCGGGTCCGCTACCGGCACTTCTCTACAACGGACCCGAGATGCTAGAACGACTGAGAAGCACTGGCCGCACGAAGAAGACGTCCCCGCGACCGCCGGGGAGACCCCGCAGTGAGTCGAAGCGGCGGGCCATCCTCACTGCAGCGTATGAGTTGCTTGTAAAAGTCGGTATGGCGGAATTGACGATCGATGCCATTGCGCAACGGTCCAAGGTAGCCAAAGCCACGATTTACCGGTGGTGGCCGAGCAAGGGGCTCGTCGCGATGGAGGGTTTCCTCGCTGCAACGCGCCCGCGAATCAATTATCCGGAGGGTGGCTCGGCCATTGCCGACATCAAGGCCCAATTCATGCGCACCGCTCGACTTTATGGGGGCACGACCGGCAAAGTCATGGCGGGACTCATCGCGCAAGGGCACAGCGATCCCGAGATAGAGACGGCGCTCGTGACGGGATTCATCCTGCCGAGGCGTCGGGAGGTCGAGAAGACGCTATTGCGCGGCATTGAAAGCGGCGAGCTACGGTCGGGGCTCGACATCGATACCGTCATCGATGCGATATACGGCCCGCTTTACCTGCGTCTCATGATCGACCGTGGCGCCTTCGACGACAAGTGGGCAGCACGGGTGATCGACATCACGTTCCGGGGAATTGTCGTACAAAGACACGACGGCCAGGCAGTGAAACAGAAGCGCCGAGGCTACTCGTAGCAGCGTGCGCTGTATTGCCGAAGTGCGACGGCGGGGGCCGCAGCACCCCCTCACCCCCTCAATGGTGAACCCTGGCGCTGCCTATGCGATACGCACCGCCGCACTCCTGGATGTCACGGCGTTTAGCAGACTCATCGGGGCCAACATCGACGTCTTGGGGTTGTCGGGGAGCGTCCGGCTCTCGATCGTGACATTGATCGTCCCGAACTGCCCGTGTGCGGAAACGCTATGGCGGTTGAATGTTGCCGCCGGATCTACGGTGAGGGTTACCCTTGTTGCCTCAAACCCCACTCCTGCAAGCG
>JANYBR010000136.1 GCA_025360685.1 Pseudomonadota bacterium | reverse complement strand
TGGCGCCGATCTCGCCATAGTTCACCGCGTCGTCGGCGTTGGGATCGAAATAGGGTGGCTGCAGGATGCCGGCGGGAAAGACGATCTCGTTGAAATTAAAATTGTCATAGGCGTTGTTGGTCGGCGGCGTCATGCCCCATTCGCTGCGGTCGACGGGAATATCGATACGCCGCAGCTGGCGCTTCCACTCGAACAATCCGGCGTTCTTCACAC
The DNA here is from genome assembly GCA_025360685.1 of Pseudomonadota bacterium. Classification (GTDB taxonomy): domain Bacteria; phylum Pseudomonadota; class Alphaproteobacteria; order Micropepsales; family Micropepsaceae; genus Rhizomicrobium. Next base: position 11,446 of record JANYBR010000136.1, on the reverse strand, counting down.
TCGTCAGCAGGCTGGAGCGATCGACAGAAAGCGCCGAATAGTCGCGAAACTTGTCGGGGTAGCCGATCTTGAGCGCCATGACGTGCAGCTTGTCGAGCGCCTTGGCGCGCGTCGGCGGTGTCATCCAGGCAAGCGTGCGGATGTCGGCGTCATAGGCCTTGAGCAGGTTTTGAACCAGGTCCAGCGCCTTGGCCTTGGCTTCGGGCGGGAAATATTTCTCGACATACAGTTTGCCGAGCGCCTCGCCCATCGAGCGATCGAGCAGGCTGATGCCGCGGATGGAGCGGTCCAGCTGCGCGGTCTTGCCGTTCAATGCCGTGCCGTAGAAGGCAAAGTCGGTGTCGTCGACTTTCTTCGGCAGGTAGGACGCCCAGCTGTGCAGATAGCGCACCGTCAGATAGTCGCGCCACACCTCGAGCGGCGTCGCGGCAAACACCTTGGCAAGATCGGGAAACGCGGACTTTTCAGCCACGATCACCTTGCGCTCGCCGTTCGGCGCGGTCACGGGGATGGCGGCGCCCGCGAACATCGCGCCCCAGTCGAAACCGGGCGCCATCTTTTTTAGATCGGAGAACGACATCGGATTGTAGATCTTGTCCGCATCGCGCCGCTCGGCGGCAGCCCAGCTGACTTTGGCCATGGCGAGCTCGAGCGCATACACCTTCTCGGCGCGCGTATCGGTATCTCTTGCACCCGCAATCGTCAGCATTTGCGCGATGTATTTCTTGTACGCGTCTCGCGTCGTGACGATTTCCTTGTCGCTTTTCAGATAGTAGTCGCGGTCGGGCATGCCGAGCCCGGACTGACCGAGATTGATCGAGTAGATGTCAGAGTTCTTGTCGTCGACGCCGATGTAGAAGGAGAACGGCCCGTCCAGGCCGAGCCCTGGATCGCCGATGGCGTGCGCCACATCGCTCAATGTCTTGAGGCCCGCGATTGCGGCCAGATCCTTTTGCGCCGGCGATAGTCCGGCCGCCTCGATCCGCTTGGTATCCATGAAGGCGGCGTAGAGGTCGCGCAGCTTGCGCGCTTCCGGAGAAAGTGTGGCATCGGGCGCGGCGGCCAGCACCGCCACGAGGCCCCTCAGTCGCGCCTCATTCTGCTTGTCCAATTCCAGGTTGACGCCGGAATAGGTGCGGTCGGGTGGAATGGTGTCGTGCTTCACCCAGTTGCCGTTGGAATAGAGAAAGAAGTCGTCTCCCGGCTTCACGCTCTTATCGATGTAGGAGAGTTCCACGCCCCAGGGCTGAACTGCCGCCTGGCCCGTCGGAGCAGCGCCCGCACAACTCGCACCTGCGGCGTAAAGCACGGCCGCACTCAGCAACAGAAGCGAACGTCTCATCGCAAACTCCCAGAGGAAGAAGTGAACGCGCCGTGCAGTGGGCGCAGGGTCACCACAAATGCACGCGCTGCTCGGCCGGCAGGTAGTACTTGTCGCCGGGCTTGGCCCCGAACGCATCGTACCAGCCATCCACATTACGTGTCGCGCCGATGACGCGGAATTGAGCCGGACTGTGCTCGTTCGAGAGCACCTGCATACGCAGGGCGCTGTCGCGATAGGTCGAACGCCAGATCTGGCCGTAAGAGAGAAAGAAGCGCTGGTCGCCAGTGTAGCCGTCGCGGACCGGCGCGGGCTTTCCGCCCAAGGACAGATGATAGGCCTTCAGCGCGATGCTCACTCCCGCCAGGTCCGCGATGTTTTCGCCGAGCGTGTTGCGGCCGATGACGTGCAAGCCCGGCAGTGGTTCATACGTGTCGAACTGGTTCGACAATTGTCCCGTACGGGCGTCGAAGTTCTTCTTGTCGGAGTCCGTCCACCAGTTCCGCAGCACGCCGTCGCCGTCATAAAGTGCGCCCTGATCGTCGAAGCCGTGACTGATCTCATGGCCGATCACCGCGCCGATCCCGCCATAATTCACCGCATCGTCGGCATTGGGATCGAAGAACGGCGGCTGCAAGATCGCCGCCGGGAACACGACCTCGTTGAAGGGCGGGAAATAGTAGGCATTGATCGTGGGCGGCGTCATGCCCCATTCGTTCTTGTCGACCGGATCGTCCAGCCGCTTGAGTTCGCGGTGCCATTCGAACGCCGTTCCGGCCTGGACGTCCGCCACCAGATCGCCGCGTTGGACTGCGAAGGGCGAATAGTCGATCCACTTGTTCGGATAGCCGATGTGCGGCGTGAATTTGTGCAGCTTTTCGAGCGCCTTTTGCCGGGTCGCCTCGGACATCCAGGGCAGCGTCTTGATGTCGAGTTCATAGGCTTTGAGCAGGTTGGCGACGAGTTCTTCCGCCTTCTTCTTGGATTGCGGCGGAAAATATTTGTCGACATAGATCTTGCCGAGGGCTTCGCCGAGCAGCGTGTCGAGCAGGTGCACGCCGCGTGTCGGCCGGTCGAGCTGCTGCGCCTGTCCGCCAAGGACCGTGCCGTTGAACGCGAAGTTGGTATCGTCGAATTTCTTCGGCAGATAACCCGCCACGCCATGCAGGTAGTGCACCGTCAGGTAGTCGCGCCACACCGCAACCGGCGTTTCTGCGAAGACCTTGGCCAGAAGCGGGAACGCGGACTTTTGCGTCACGACCACGATCCGCTCGCCCTTCGGACCCCGCAGCGGAACACCGGCCTCCTGCAGGAACACGCGCCACGGGAACTCGGGCGCCAACTTTGTGAGATCCGAGATCGTCATCGGATTGTAGGTCTTGCTCTCGTCGCGATTTTCCGCGCGCGTCCATTGCGCGCTCGCGATCGCGGTCTCGGCCGCCAGTATGGCGTCGGCCCGCATGTCGGTGCCTCCAAGGCCGGCGAGCGCCAGCATCGCCGACAAATATTTCTTGTACGCTGCGCGCGTCGAAACCAGCGCGGGGTCGTTGCTCAGATAATAGTCGCGGTCCGGCATGCCGAGGCCGCTCTGCCCCAGAACAACAGAATAGGCACTCGGATCCTTTTCATCCACGCCGATCGACAGGTTGAACACGCTTTGCGTCGCCAGCTTTGTCGAGGCCATGGCGCGCGCGACATCGTCGAGAGTCTTGACATGGTCGATGGTCGCCAGATCGGCCTTCACCGGCGTCAACCCGGCTGCTTCGATCCGCGACTGATCCACGAAGGCCTCGTACAGATCGCGAAGCTTTTTTTCTTCCGGCGAAAGCTTGTCATAGGGCCGGGCCTGAATGTCGGAGACGATATCGCGCATGCGCTTTTCGCTCAGAATGCGCAAGAGCTGGAATGAGCCGATGCTGCTGCGCTCCGGCGGAATGACGGTCGACTTCAACCAGTTGCCGTTGACGAAAGTGAAGAAGTCGTCGCCCGGCTTGACCTTGACGTCGATTGCGGTGAGGTCGACGCCCCAGGCGCCCAGTTCGGGCTTGGCTGGTATGGCACTGTCGCCAGACGCCGTCGCGCAACCCGCGCTGAGAACTGCCGCCAGTAGAAAAAGGCTGCGTCGCATCGTTCGAGACTCCATGTGTGCAAATCGGGCGCGCGAAAGATGCTCCCACTTCCCCGGACAAATAGGTCAGCAGTTCGCCGGTCCGCGCAAGTCACGGACGCGCGAGATTGACGGAAATCGCGCTACGACCGGCTATTTCCCTTTGAACTTGGCGGGGCGCTTTTGCAGAAAGGCGCTCACGCCTTCCATGAAATCTTCTGTCTTGCCGGCCCGTTCCTGGCTGACGCGCTCCAGGTCAAGCTGTTCCTCATATGTGTTGAGAGGACTTTGCCAGTAGAGGCTGCGCGTAACGGCCAGAGAGGATGGACCGTTGGCAAGCTGTTCGGCCAGCTTCGTGGCTTCGCCCATCAACGCATTGTCGTCGGCGACGCGGTTGATGAGGCCCCACTCGAGGGCCTTCTCGGCCGGCAGCCGCTCCGCCAGCAAGGACAGTTCCTTGGCCCGGGCCAGACCGATCAGCCGCGGCAAAAGCCAGGTCGAGCCGCCGTCGGGGACCAGACCGATGCGCGTGAAGGCCTGCAGGAAATAGGCGGAGCGTGCCGCGATGACGAGATCGCCCATCAACGCGATGCTCATGCCGACACCGGCGGCCGCTCCGTTGACGGCGGTCACGAACGGAATCGACAGGTCGCGCAACCGGCGCAGGAATGGATGATAGACGGTCTCCAGAGCATGGCCGACGCCGGTGTCCTCACCGCCACGCTCGGCGAGATTGGCACCCGAACAGAAGCCGCGGCCTTCGCCGGTGAGGATCATGGCGCGAAAGCCGCTGTCCTTCTTCTCGATGAAGTTCAGTGCCGCGGCCGCACCCTTCACCAGCTTGGTACCGGCGGCATTCATCGCTTCCGGGTGGTTCAGCGTCAGGATCGCGACGTTGCCGTGCGCCGTCACATAGGCCCGATCGAAATCCGTCCGCATGCGTATCTCCCGCCGATTGGCAATCGGCGCAGCATACGCAGTTCAGCGGGCATTGAAAGTCATCCGCGAGCAAGCCGCAGATTACGCGGCGTCAATCTCGAATTCGGCGGAACGCGGATCATTGTCGCCGATCACGCAGTTGCGGCCGGCATGCTTGGCGCGATACAGGCACGCATCAGCCCGCTGGATGAGCGATGCGGCGGACTCCCCCGAGATAAACTCGGCAACGCCGATCGAAATGGTGATCGAGCCGAGAATATCGCCGGTCGATTTCTTCACCAGCTTCTTGCCCTCGACGCTGGCACGGATCTGCTCGGCCAGCTTGACGGCATGATTGACGCCAGTGCCGCGCACGATGACCGCAAATTCCTCTCCGCCGTAGCGGGCCGCCGTGTCGCGCCCCTTGGTGTTTTCCGAAAGGCAGCTGGCGACGAGGCGCAGCACCTGATCGCCGGTCTGATGGCCCCAGGTGTCGTTGAAAATCTTGAAGCGGTCGATGTCGCACATGAAAAGCGACAATGACTCGCCGCTGGCCTGCGCGTCGGCGATCGCAGCTTGCAAATTCGTGTCGAATGCCTTGCGGTTCGCGATAGCGGTGAGCGGATCTGTAAGCGCTTCGCGGCGCACGTTGTCGAGCTGCAATTTCAGATCGCTGACCTGTTCGGAGGAATTCTGCAGTTCGCCTTCCAGCGAACGGGCCCGCTCTTCCATGGTCTGGGTGGCGGAGATCAGGCCTCCTACCAGCTTGCGCAGATCGTCCGGCGATTGGCTTTCGTGCAGTTCGCCCTTCGCCGCCGAGAGCGTTTCGCCATAATCGTTGGCATGCTTGCTGGCAGCCTCCAGCTTCTTCAGGACGTCGTTCAGCGACGCCGAGACGCCGCTGCCGATGGTGTTGACCGCTCGCTCCGTACGATCGCGAAAGAAGCAGCGCTCGCGCAGTTCGTGCAGCAACGACACGGTGAACGGCCGGCGCGCGACGATCATTTCGCCGATGATGCGCCCCACGGCAGGGTTCTCGCCGGCGGAATAGTTGTAGAAAAGTTCGAAATTGTCCGGAATTGGCGAAACATCGCACTCGGCCATAATGGCCAGTGTCGTTTTCGCAAGTGCCAGTTCCCTTTCGTTACGCAACGCAAACTCCCCAAAATCTACCCAACACCGCTGTCGGCGCGCCCAATAGTGGACAACCGGTTCGTAACAAACTCTTAAGCACAGCCATTGAAGCGCGCCGCGGGCACTGATTAACTTGACAAAATATCAGCCAGGCCGCGAAAGGGCATTTACATGAGCGTTGCACAAGCAAAGCCACTCCAGGGAGCAGATGCAGGCGCCGCGATGCGGACGGTGCTGGACCGCCAGCGCAAGGCGCATCTAAAGGATGGCCGGCTGAGTGCGGAGAAACGCATCGAGTGGCTCGACCGGGCGATCGGACTCCTGGTCGGCAACAAGGACGCCATCGCCGAAGCCCTGCGCCAGGATTTCGGGCACCGCTCGGTCCACGCCACCTTGCTGACCGACGTGTCGGGATCGATCGCGCCGCTCAAGCACGCCAAGGAAAACCTGCGCAAATGGATGAAGCGCGAAAAGCGCAAGGTGAGCCCGGCAATACTCGGCCTGCTCGGTGCCAGGGCGTATATCGAGTATCAGCCCAAGGGCACGATCGGGATCATTTCGCCCTGGAACTTCCCGGTGAACCTGACCTTCACGCCGCTGGCCGGCGTATTTGCGGCCGGTAATCGCGCCATGATCAAGCCCAGCGAGTTCACGCCGCGCAGTTCCGAGCTGATGGCGAGCATGTTCGCGTCCGCCTTTGATGAAACCGAAGTCGCTGTGTTCACCGGCGGTGCGGACGTCGGCGGCGCGTTCGCGCGCCTGCCGTTCGATCATCTGCTGTTCACGGGCGCGACCTCGATCGCCTATCACGTCATGAAAGCGGCAGCGGAGAATCTCGTGCCGACCACGCTGGAGCTGGGCGGAAAATCGCCGGTGATCGTCGGCGAGTCCGCCGATATGGCGCTGACCGCCAAGCGCGTGATGATGGGCAAGACTTTGAACGCGGGGCAAATCTGCCTGGCGCCCGATTACATCATGGTGCCGCAGGATCGCGCGCGGGAATTCGTCGGCGCGGCGGCGAGCGCGATCAGCGCGATGTTCCCGACCTTGAAGGACAATCCGGACTACACCTCGGTGATCAACCAGCGCCACTTCGACCGGCTCACTGGCTATATCGACGATGCGCGGGCAAAGGGCGCGGAGATCATCGAGCTCAATCCGGCCAAGGAAGATTTCCGCCAGCAGCCCTATCACAAGATTCCGCCGACCCTCGTACTCAACCCGACGGACGACATGGCGATCATGAAGGACGAGATCTTCGGGCCGCTGCTTCCCGTCAAGACCTATACAAACGTCGATGAGGCGATCGGCTATGTGAACGGTCACGACCGCCCGCTCGGTCTGTACTATTTCGGCAAGGACGGCGCGGAGCAGGAGAGGGTGCTGTCGCGCACCACTTCGGGCGGCGTGTCCGTCAACGATGTGGTCATGCACGTGTCGATGGAAGACTTGCCGTTCGGCGGCATCGGACCATCCGGCATGGGCGCCTATCACGGCATCGACGGGTTTCGCACCTTCAGTCACGCCAAGGCCGTGTTTAAGCAGGCCGGCCGCGACCTGACTGCGATGATGCGCCCGCCCTACGGCGCCGCAATCCAGAAAATGCTCGACGGCGGGATCAAGCGGTAGGCAGAGGAGATAATAACGCTTGACGTTACCATAGTAACGCGATACGTTATCAATCGTGATCCGGAGCTTTGCCTGCCGGCATGCCGAGGCACTGTTTGCAAGGCGTCCGACAAAGCGCTTCGGCCCGGACCTGCAGAAGATTGGCCTTCGGAAACTTTTGCTGGTGGATGCTGCGACGAGATTGGAGACTCTGAACGTGCCGCCGGCCAATCGGCTCGAGGCGCTCAAAGGCAGCCGAAAGGGGCAGCACTCAATCCGGATCAACGATCAATGGCGCATTTGTTTTCGCTGGAAGGAAGGCAATGCGTGGGACGTGGAGATCGTCGATTATCATTGAGGAAAGTGTGACATGACGAAGAAATTGGCGCCGATTCATCCAGGCGAGGTCTTGTTGAGCGATTTTCTGCTCCCCATGGGAATCAGTCAGTACCGTTTGGCGCATTCCACAAGCGTTCCTGCGCGGCGCATCAACGAGATCGTTCACGGTAAGCGGGCGATCACGGCCGACACGGCGTTGCGTCTGGGCCGGTTTTTCAACATGGAATCGGAGTTCTGGCTCAATCTTCAGAGCCGGTATGACCTGGAAGTCGCGCGCGACCTACTTGCGAACCGGCTCGCCAAGGAAGTCCGGCCGATGGCAGCATGACGCTGCCATCCATCCTTCGACGGGCTCAGGATGCGGATTGAGTATTGGTCCTCACCCTGTGCTTGTCGAAGGGCGAGGGCCGACGCGCTCCCAATCCACAATTGCACTAAGCCGCCGTCCAGCCGCCGTCGACCGAGATGTTCGCGCCGGTGATGTTCTTGGCGCCGTCTGAACAGAGGAACACCGCGATGCCGGCGACTTCGTCGACGCTGACGAACTGCTTGGTCGGCTGGGCGGCGAGCAACACGTCGTTGATCACCTGATCCTTGGTCAGGCCCCGCGCCTTCATGGTGTCGGGAATCTGTTTCTCGACCAGCGGCGTCCAGACATAGCCCGGGCTGATGCAGTTCACGGTGATGCCGAACGTTGCCGTCTCGAGCGCGATCGTTTTCGTGAGGCCGGCGATGGCGTGTTTGGCCGAGACATAGGCCGACTTGAACGGGCTCGCGACCAGGGAATGTGCCGAGGCGGTCGAGATGATGCGGCCCCAGCCGCGTTTCTTCATGCCGGGCACGGCGGCGCGCATGCCGTGGAACGCCGAGGACAGGTTGATCGCGATGATCTGGTCCCACTTCTCGACCGGGAAATCCTCGATCGGCGAGACATACTGGATGCCGGCATTGTTCACCAGGATGTCGACCGCGCCGAACGCCTTCCCGGCGCCCGCGATCATGCCTGCAATCTCGACAGGCTTGCTCATGTCGGCCGGCGAATAGAGCGCCTGCACGCCGAATTCGCGTTCGATGCCGGCGCGCTCCGTCTCGATGGCGGCGGCCTCGCCGAAGCCGTTGAGCATCACATTGGCGCCGTCCTTCGCCAGCGCGCGGGCGATAGCAAGTCCAATGCCGCTGGTGGACCCGGTGACGACGGCCGATCTTGATTTGAGTGACATGTGGGTCAGTTTCCGTGTTTGAGAAGTTCGAGGGCGGACAGGGTAGCGGTCGGCCATACCTTCGCGCGTTTCGGTTCGGGCGTGCGGTCGGCATACCATAGAGCGGCGACGCAGTTTCGCGCGAAACACCAGCTCAGCACACGCCTTCGATCCAGCTTCAGGCGCTCGCAATAGATGTGCACGCGCCGGTCCATCTGAGCCGGTGTCATGAAGGTGTCGGGACGATCCAGCGGATTGCGCAGCGGCGCCGCGAGTTCGTACGCCAGATCGCCGACGACACCCTTCGGATCGATGGCAAGCCAGCCGCGGTTTTCGTCGAACAGGATATTCTCGTGATGCAGGTCGCCGTGCAGCAGCACGCGATCCGTCTGCGACGCGTCCAGCTCGAGGAACAGCGTGTGCGCATGCGCTGCAATGTCGGCGGTCAAAGGCGCAATGGCGATGCGGCGCTCGAACTCCGCGATCTGCTCCTGGTGGCCGGGCCAGCTTGCGATCTCGGCGCGACTCGATTGCAGGCTCTCGATTGTGTCGCAAATGATGTGCGTGGCCTCGTCGTCCCGGCCCTCGACCGAAAGGCGCGTGAGTTGCCGGCCGGGTAAAATGCGCTCGATCAGGATCGCACGCGGATCGCTCTCTAGGACCCGCACGGTTCCCTTGCCCTGGTGCGCAGCGAAATAGCGCGCGCCAGGTGCCTCGTCGCTGCCCGGCTTGAACGTTTTCAGCAGCGCGCGGTCAGCGCCGCGGCGAACAAAGCAGAGCCACGAACTGTGCGTTTCGAACGGCTCGCCATCGCGCGTCAGCCGCCATCTGGCCATGTGCTCGTCGAGATGCGCGGTCGCGCTCACCCCTCGGCATCAGCCTTCTTGGGCAGCGGCACGGGGCGAAAGAGGAATGCCGGCAGCTGATGCTTTTCCGGCTTCACCGGCGTGGCGTCGTGCTTGCGATCATGGCTGGCACGGTGTTCGGGGTCTCGCTTCTTTTGCGGCGGACGATGCTGCTCGCGGCGTGGTTCGTGTTTCTTTTCCGGCCGGTGCTCGGAACGCGCCACGGCAGGTTCCGGCGCGTGGACGACGGCCGTCTCGTGCACGGCCGGAGCAACGGCTTCGGCAATCGCGGGTGCAGGCTCCATCGGTGCGACATGATCATGGAACTTATCGGGCCGGAACTTGTCCTTCCGGTTGCGATCGTTGCGGCCGCGGCTGCGGTCGGCGTCGCGGCGCGGCTTGCGGTCTTCGCGGACCTCGAGATTCTCCATGGTCTGGCGCGGGATCGTCGTCTTGGTCAGACGCTCGATGGCGTCGACCTGTTTCTCGTCGCGCGGCGTGGCCAGCATATAGGCGTAACCAACGCGCCCGGCGCGTCCGGTGCGACCGATGCGGTGCACATAGTCGTCCGCATGGAAGGGCACGTCGAAGTTGAAGACGTGACTGACGACGGGAATGTCGAGGCCGCGCGCGGCGACATCGCTGGCCACGAGAATCTTCAGCTCGCCGGCCCGAAAACTGTCAAGCGTCTTGGTGCGCAAGGACTGGTCCAGATCGCCATGCAAAGGCGCGACGTTGAAACCGTGCTTGGCCAGCGATTTCGCCACCACGTCCACGTCACGCTTGCGGTTGCAGAAGATGAGGGCGTTGTTGAGCGTGGGCTCGGCTTCGCGGATGAGGCGGCGGAGCGCCTCGCGCTTGGCCCAGTCGTTGGCCGGAACTTTCACGATGTTCTGCTCGATCGTCGTGGCCGCGGTGGCCGGACGGCTGACCTCGACGCGCACCGGATTGTGCAGGAACTGTTCGGTGAGGCGCTGGATCTCCGGCGGCATGGTTGCCGAATAGAACAATGTCTGGCGCGTGAACGGGATCAGCTTGCAGATGCGCTCGACGTCGGGGATGAAACCCATGTCGAGCATGCGGTCGGCCTCGTCGATGACGAGAATGTTGACCTGGCTGAGCATCAGCTTGCCGCGCTCGAAGTGATCGAGCAGGCGGCCTGGCGTGGCGACGAGCAACTCGACGCCTGCGCGAAGCGCCTTCTCTTGGGGCCCCATGGCGGTGCCGCCCACGATCAAGCCCACGCGCAAGCCGGTGTGATACGCCAGGCCGCTGCACACGTCGTCGATTTGCTGGGCAAGCTCACGTGTCGGCGTGACGATTAACGCCTGCGAGGTGCCATGCGGCTTTTGCATGAGCTGATGCAGGATCGGCAACAAGAAGGCAGCAGTTTTGCCCGTCCCGGTCTGTGCGGTGGCAATCAAATCGCGCCCCGCCAGCACATGAGGAATCGCCTCCGCCTGAATCGGCGTCGGCTCGGTATAACCCATCTCGCGCGTCGCTTGCACCAGATGAGGATGTAGGCCCAAGGCCTTGAATGGCATTCAGTATCTCCATGAAATAAAAGATGGAAAAGAAGGATAAAAGAGATCCCTATTCCGGTTCCTCCTTCATTCTTTATTTGTCCCAGCTCTTCTTTTCCTTGATCGCGGTCTTGATCCACCACTGGGCGTAGGTTCCGAAGCGGTGGCCCAGGCGCACGTCGAAATTCTCTGCCGCCTTGATGAGCCCGCTCTTGGCGTACGCGGTGACTTCATCGATCGGCTCGGCGGACTTCTCAACGCTTTTTTGCACGAGCTTGACGATGAGGTCGTCGTGGGCGGCCACCAGTTCGGCCCGTGCTTTATCCAGAATCTGCAAATCAGCGTCGATCTTCGATTGCAGGTCGGCGTGTTCTTGTTCGGTCATGCGCGTCGAGGCTTCGTCGTGCCCATGGTCACCGCCCGATTCTGCAAGGACGGTGGCTGGCTGCCGC
>JANYBR010000095.1 GCA_025360685.1 Pseudomonadota bacterium | reverse complement strand
CGGCGGAACCATACCGAGCAAAAGAACAGCCTTTACACGTCCGTCGATCCTGTTTCGCCCCCGCCGCAGGGATCAGGTATCGGGGATCAGGAATCAGAGCTGATACCTGATGCCTGACCTCTGATCCCTGCGGTGGAGGCGCCGGGTACTGCCCCCGGGTCCGGGCCGCTTATTACGCAGTCGTTTATCGCCATAGTCGGACAAGCCGACCTATTAGATATAGGCGCTCGCGGTTAAGACTTAAAGCACTTGACAGGTCATTTGATTGTAACTACAAATAAATATGAAAATCGAATTCGACCAGGCCAAGAGCGAGAAAAACGTCCGCGAGCGCGGGTAGCCGTTTGAACTGGTGGAACAGTTCGAATGGGAAACCTGCCAGACGCAAGACGATGTGCGGCGTGCCTATCCAGAGCGGCGAAGAGTTTCAGTGGGATTCATAGGCGTCAGGTTACACGTTGTCTGCCATACGCCGATCGTAGACGGCATACGGGTCATCAGCTTTCGCAAGGCAAATAGAAGAGAGATACGCAATTATGAAGAAAAGAAAACCACTCACTAACGCCGAAGGCGAAGTGCGCGAGTTGACCGCCGAAGACTTTCGCCACTTCGAGTCCCTCGATCACTTCCCCGATCTCGCGAAGCTCGTTCGGCGACGCGGTGAGCGTGGCCCGCAAAAGACACCTACAAAGAAGCAAGTCACACTACGCCTGGACAAGGATGTGGTGGAACGCTTTCGCGCGACCGGCGCGGGCTGGCAAAGCCGCATCAACGATGCCTTGCGCAAGGCGCGGGTTGGGTAAATTCTCGTTGCCCCTGTTAGGTGAGTCATGCGCCAATATCACGACCTGATGGAACTTGTGCTCAAGAAGGGCGTGGAGAAACGCGACCGCACGGGCACGGGCACGCTTTCGCTGTTCGGCCATCAGGCGCGCTACGATCTGGCGGACGGCTTTCCGCTGCTGACAACCAAGAAGCTGTTCGCCAAGGCGATCATTCTGGAGCTGCTCTGGTTCCTGCGCGGCGACACCAATGTGCACTGGCTGCAGGAACGCGGCGTGACGATCTGGGACGAGTGGGCCGATGCGAATGGCGAGCTCGGGCCCGTCTACGGCCATCAGTGGCGGTCGTGGCCAACGCCGGACGGCGGGACGATCGACCAGATCGCCAACCTGGTGCGCGACCTCAAGGCCAACCCGGACTCACGCCGCCTGATCGTGACGGCCTGGAATCCGGTCGACGTGCCGAAGATGGCGCTACCGCCCTGTCACTGCCTGTTCCAATTCTATGTCGCGAAGGGAAAGCTGAGCTGCCAGCTCTATCAGCGTTCGGCCGACATCTTCCTGGGCGTGCCGTTCAACATCGCCAGCTACGCGCTGCTCACGATGATGATCGCACAGGTGACGGGGCTCGCGCCCGGCGAGTTCGTCCACACCCTGGGCGATGCGCATCTCTATCTCAACCATCTGGATCAGGCGCGCGAGCAACTGGCGCGCAAGCGCTACGCGCTGCCGAGCATGCGCCTCAACCCGGACGTGAAGAGCATCTTCGACTTCAAATACGAAGACTTCAAGCTCGAGAACTACCAGGCGCATCCGACCATCAAGGCCGAGATCGCGGTATGAGCAGGTTCGCTATCCGGCGCGCGCTTCCGGGCGACGAGGCTCTGATCCTCGCAATGCTGCGCGAACTCGCCGACTACGAGAAGCTGCTCGACAAGTTCCACATCACGGAGGAAGTAATCCGCCGCGATTATCTGAGCGAGCGGCCGCTCATAAACTGCGATCTCGCGTTCGAAGGTGACGCGCCGGCGGGAATTGCCAGTTGGTACTGGGTGTACAGCAGCTTCGCGGCAAAACGCGCCATCTATCTGGAAGATCTCTATGTGCGCCCGGCGTTGCGCGGCAAAGGCTACGGCAAGGCGCTGCTCGCGCATCTGGCGAAGACGGCGGTTGCGGCGGGCGCGCAGTGCGTCGACTGGTCGGTGCTCGACTGGAACAAGTCGTCGCTCGACTTCTACGACAGTCTCGGCGCCAAGGCTGTCGAAGGCTGGTACGTCTATCGGCTGCAGGACGAGGCGCTGAAAAAGCTGGGCGACGGATGAGTGCCGCCATCGTTCTGGTCCTCGCGATCGCCGACAATGGCGTGATCGGCGCGGCCGGTGCCATTCCCTGGCGCATTCCCGACGACATGAAGCGCTTCAAGGCGCTGACGATGGGAAAGCCGATCGTGATGGGGCGCAAGACCTGGGACTCGTTTCCGAAAAAGCCGCTGCCCGGCCGCACCAACATCGTCATTACGCGCGACAGTTCGTGGAAGGCGGAAGGAGCAAGCGTCGTTCATTCCTTCGAAGAGGCGCTGGCGCGGGCGCGAAGCGAAAATCCGTCCGATATCTGCATCGTCGGTGGAGCGGAGATCTATCGGGCCGCACTTCCCGTCGCCACGCGCATAGAACTGACCGAGGTTCACGCGAGCGCACAAGGCGATACGCATCTGGCGCTGATCGAAAGAAGCATTTGGCGCGAAACTGCGCGCGAAGATCGCCAAACGCCGGAGGGGCTTCGCTATTCCTACGTGACGCTTGAACGCGTCTGATCAGCTGACCTTCTCGCTCAACCACATTTTAATGAGTGATTGGTAAGGCACGTCGCGCTTGTTGGCCGCAATCTTGATCTGATCCAGAAGCGACAACGGCAAGCGGAGAGATATCGAGGTCGTTGATAGCTTCAAGTTCGGAAAACGCACCCGCTGTGCTTTGCTCAGATCGAAGAAGTCCGCAGCATCATGCGTTTCCCAGAATTTGCGTTCCTCCGCCTCGCTCTTGAAGCGCGGACTCATTTTAACTTTCTTGATCATAGCGCGCGCGCTCCTTCTTGCTCATTGAACGTGCCGAAATCACCCTGATCCGTCTGCCTGCATCGCGCAAAGTGAACGATATGTGCAGCAATCGGCCGTCATGCGTCTTCCCGAATGCATGAAACCGTCTCTCGAGTGCGCTGTGCATGGCGTCTTCCAGAAGCAGCAGGGGCTCGTTCACGAATACTTGCTCAATCTCTCCCTGCCCGACATCGTGTCTGACCAGACTTTTGAATGAATTTCCCGCATCCCATTCGAAGCCTTCGATTTCGTCCAAGCGGATCATGTGGTATATTACCATAATATACAACTTCGTCCAGGCCGGGGGCAACCCTCGGCTCTGGCAATTGCGCGCATCGGCTTTGCACCCGCCATCCGACCCGCTAGCCTCCAGATGAAAACGAGTGGACTGGGAGCGTCATGCAAATCAAGGAACTCGCGACAGGCCTGAAATTTCCCGAAGGACCCGTGGCCATGGCCGACGGCTCGGTGATCATCGTCGAGATTCCGGCAGGCCGCATCACACGCGTGAAACAGGACGGCTCGACGCATGTCGTCGCCACGCCGGGCGGCGGACCGAACGGACTGGCGATCGGACCGGACGGACACCTGTACTGCTGCAACAATGGCGGCAACTTCGAGATGAGCGAAGTGAACGGGTTGCAGATCCCCGGTCACACGCCGGAGTCGCACAAGGGCGGACGCATCGAGCGCATCAATATCTCCACCGGCAAGATGGAGGTTCTCTACTCCGAATGCGACGGCAAGAAGCTGCTCGCGCCGAACGATCTGGTGTTCGATCGCGCCGGCGGATTCTGGTTCACCGATCACGCCAGCAACAATTCCGAACGGCGCCTGCATGGCGGCCTCTATTATGCGAAGGCCGACGGCTCGAAGATCACCAAGGTCCTGCGCGAGCTCACATCGCCCAACGGCGTCGGCCTCTCGCCGGACGGCAATAGTGTCTATTACGCCGAGACCATGCCGGGCCGCTTGTGGGAATTGCCGCTTTCGGCGCCGGGCGTGGGCAAGCCGGTGGGCGGCTTCACTCCGGCGAATTTCGTCGGTGCTTATCCAGGCCTTGCCTATTTCGACTCGCTCGGCGTGCAGGCGGATGGAGCGGTTTGCGTTGCGACAATTCTGTCTGGTGGCATTTCGACATTCTGGCCGGGCACGTCAAATTTCGAACACACTGCGTTGCCAGATTTGATCTGCACCAATATCTGCTGGGGCGGCAAGGACATGAAGACGGCCTACATCACCATGTCTTCGACCGGAAAACTGGTGTCGTGCGACTGGCGCTCGCCGGGCTTGCGGCTCGCTTATAACGCCTAGGAATTTCCGCTAGGCTCGACCACACAACAACAGAGGAGAGAAACATGCGTGCATTGATTTTTGGCGCTGCGATCGTCATCGCCTCGGCTTCGGCGGCGCTTGCCGGAGATGAGGTCTTGGCCTCGCGGTTCGGCAACACGACCATCACCAAGGACGCCGCAGGGGCGGAAATCCATATCTACTACGCCGCCGATCACACCCTCACCGGCAAGCAGGGCGCGACGGCGTTCAAAGGCACCTGGAAAATCGATGCCGGCACGATCTGCCTGACGCTCGACCCCGCCATTCCCAACACGCCCAATCCGAATTGCGTGCCGGTGAGCGAGCACAAGGTTGGCGATAGCTGGTCGGCAGGTCCCTACACGGTGTCGGTGGTTGCAGGAATTCAGTAGGCCCGCGGTTCCGCCGGCTGTTGCCGTTTTGGAAAATCAAACAGGAGAAGACATGCGCAGGATTTTGCTTGCAGTTTCGGTTTTGACACTATTTGCGGCACCCGCAGTCGCCGCCGACGACTTGATGGCCGGTTTCTACGGCAACACCGCGGTCGTGACGGGCGGCATTGTCGAGAGTCACACGCACTACCGCGCCGACCACACCTTCGACGTGTCGGCCACCGCGATGGGCCAGTCATATAACTTCAAGGGTACCTGGGCGATCGACGCGAAGGGCCAGCTCTGCCGTACCTATGCAGATCCGGCACCGCCCAATACGCCCAATCCATTGTGCACGCCGGCCGAGGCGCACAAGGTCGGCGACACCTGGACGGTTACCGCAAACGGCAACACGCGCACAGTGACGTTGAAGGCGGGTATCGAGTAGCAGGCGCTGCGGCGAGACTTGCCAACCCGCCTGTGCGTCAGGCACTGCGCTAAAAACTAGTGCGCAGGCTTGCCGCGTGGCGGTTTCAGGCATCTGGGATCGGGAATCAGGTATCAGACAAATTTTTGATACCTGGCCACTGATCCCCGATTCCTGAGATCAGACCGGCGGCGTCAGGTCGAACTCGATCATGACGCGCTGGTGTGCGCCCTCATAGCGGCGCTCGCCGCGTGCCAGCCATGACGGATGCATAATCATCATGCCGTTCTGCGGCCGGATGGCTTCCGGGTCGCCGGCCGTCAATCCTCCCGGAATGCGAAAGCCCAGCTGCGGCGCGACCATGATCGGCAGCGGTCCGCGCGGATCGGCCAGCTCGCACTCGCCGCCGAGCGTGTTGTCGTCCGATTTCGCGTAGCCGTCGTCGACGAAATAGACGCCGGACCAGTAGGCGCCGGGCTGCGCGGCGAATTCGCGATATTCGCCTTGCTGGCGCACTGTCGCGGACGCGGTGACTTTCCAGTCGAGTGCGACCCTGGCGCCGCTGCGCGTCGACGTCATCCCGTCGGCCAGATCGCGCGCCACGCGAAACACCGTCTGCGCCGCGTCAGAGCCCCAACTTTGAAAGTCGGGACCGGAACTCCAGCCCTGGCCGCGAATTCCGGCTTGCATCTTCTCCAGGATCAGCGGGCGCAACACCGTATTCACTTCCTGCGCCACCGGCAGATAGTGGATGGCGATCGGAGTTGCGAAAAGACTTCTGATCTGCGGTTTGCTGGCGGCCATGGCGCTATTCAAGCACAATGCGCGGCGCCTGGCGCGCCGCTATCGCCACGCTCGCCGCGACCGCGTTCGCAATGGCACGAAAGGCCTGCGCTTCTTTTCCGTCCGGGGCCTGCACCACAATCGGAATTCCCAAGTCCGATGTCTCGCGGATCGCGGGGACAAGCGGAATTTCGCCGAGGAACGGGACTGCCAGCTTGCGTGCTTCGTTGCGCGCGCCGCCATGACCGAAGATGTGGCTCTCAGTGCCGCAATGCGGACAGACGAAGGTGCTCATATTCTCGATGATACCCAGCACCGGCACCTGCGTCTTGTTGAACATGGCAAGGCCCTTGCGCGCATCGATCAGCGCGAGATCCTGCGGCGTGGAAACGATGATCGCACCGCGCAACGGTACGCGCTGCGAAATCGTGAGCTGTGCATCGCCGGTGCCGGGCGGCATGTCGATGACGAGGATGTCAAGCGGCGCCCAGGTCGAATCACTGAGCATCTGGGTGAGCGCGCTCTGCACCATCGGCCCGCGCCACACCACGGCTTCGTCCTCGCGCACGAGAAATCCGAGCGACATGATCTTTATGCCGTATTTTTCGATGGGGATGATTTTCTTGCCCGTCGTCTTCGGCTTCTCGCGGATATCGAACAGCCGCGGCACCGAGGGACCGTAGATGTCCGCGTCCATCAATCCGACTTTCAATCCGAGTTGGCCCAGTGCGATGGCAAGGTTGGCTGCGACGGTCGACTTGCCCACGCCGCCTTTGCCGCTGGCCACCGCGATAATGGCGTTGACGCCGGGAATTCCGGCCGGCGCCGGCGGCTCGGCCCGATGCGGTTGGGCCGGGCGTTGCGGCACGGTCGGGCCTGCGTCCTGATGCGCCGTCAGGACTGCGGTCACCGACAGGACGCCGGGCAGGGCGGCGACCGCCCTCTCGCAGGCGAGGCGCAGCGGTTCAGCTTCACGCCCGCGCCGGGGATCGACTTCGACCGCGAAACCGACATTACCGTCGCGCAATACCAGTCCCTGGATGATGTCCTGCTGCACGACGCTGCGCCCGCTGACCGGATCGATGATCTGGTCGAGCGCCCTTAGCACTTCTTCGCGGTTCGCATGCGCCATGTCCGGCTTCTTACCTTGTCGCGTCAGGACCTTGAACAGTGTGACCGCCGCGCCATCTCTTGGATGGGGCGTTTGCGCCCCGGCGGCGTTGCACATATAACCGCCGAACCTTGGGAAACCAAGGAAGAGGGCGCGAGCGAATGCCTTGGAACAAATCGTCGGGTGGAAATGGCTCCGGGGGAACCGGACCGAAAGGTCCGTGGAATCGCGGGCCGGCGTCCGGCGGCGGCATGCGCCCGCCCGATATCGAAGAAATGCTCCGTCGCAGCCAGGACCGGCTGCGCCGCCTGCTGCCGGGACCGAGTTTCACCACCGGCAGTCTGGTCGTGCTGCTTCTGATCGTCGCCGGCGTCTGGCTGGCGAGTGGCATCTATTTCGTCGGCGCGTTCGAGCAGGGAATCGTGCTGCGGTTCGGCAGGTTCGTCGCCCGTACGCCGCCCGGCATCAACTATCATCTGCCCTGGCCGATCGAGACCGCCTACACGCTCGACGTCACGCGTCAGCGCCAGATCAACATCGGCTATCGCACCGCCGCCGATACTGAAGACGCAAATTCCAATCCCGAGGACATGCCCGCAGAAGCGGACATGCTGACCGGCGACGAGAACATCATCGACATCAATTTCACCGTCTTCTGGGTGGTCAAGGATGCCGGCGACTATCTGTTCGACGTCGAGGATCCGGACGCGACCATCAAGGCCGTCGCCGAAAGCGCCATGCGCGAAGTCGTCGGCCGCAGCCAGTTCGAGAGCATCCTGACCCAGGACCGCGAAGCGATTCAGATCGAGGTCAAGGATCTGATGCAGAAGACGCTCGATGCCTACGGCGCCGGCGTCAATATCACCAACGTCAACATGCAAAAGGCCGATCCGCCCAGCGAGGTGATCGACGCCTATCGCGATGTGCAGGCGGCTCGCGCCGACCAGGAGCGCATGCGCAATGAAGCCGAGGGCTACGCCAATAAGGTCATTCCGGAAGCCCGCGGCCGGGCCGCGCGCATCGTGCAGGACGCCGAGGCTTATCGCCAGCAGGTCATCGCCGAAGCTTCGGGTACGTCCAAGCGGTTTCTCTCCGTGCTGGAACAGTATCGCCGTGCGCCCGACGTCACGCGCCGGCGGATGTATCTCGAAACCATGAGCGGTGTCCTGGCGCCGATGAACAAGATCATCGTCGATGATTCCGCCAAGGGCGTGGTGCCGTACTTCCAGCTTCCCAACATGCTGGGCGCGCCGCGTGCGCCGGCGCCGCAGGAAGCCGCTCCTACACAAGGCGGAGGCTCGCAATGAGCCGCGCGCTGGCCGTCGTCCTGGGACTGTTCGCGATCATCGTCGTGATCGCGCTGTTCTCCAGCTTCTATTTCGTCAACCAGACCGAAGAGGCGCTTGTTCTGCAGTTCGGTGCGCCGCAGGCGGTGGTCACCGATCCGGGCCTGCACTTCAAGACGCCGCTGACGCAGAGCGTCGTGTTCTTCGACAAGCGAGTGTTGCTGCTCGATGCGCCGACGGAGGAAGTCATCGCCTCCGACAAGAAACGCATGATGGTCGATGCCTTCGCGCGCTGGCGCATCACCGATCCACTGCGTTTCTACCAAAGCCTGATCGACCACGACACGGCGCTGATGCGCCTGACGCCGATCCTGTCGTCGAGCGTTCGGCGTGTTCTCGGCTCGCAGACGTTCGCTGCCATGCTGTCGGGCCGGCGCGCCCAGCTCATGATCGACATCAAGAACGCGATGAACCAGGACACGGCCGGGTTCGGCATCAAGGTCGTCGATGTGCGCATCCGCCATGCCGACCTGCCGCAGGCCAACAGTCTGGCGATCTACCAGCGCATGCAGAAAGAACGCGAGCGCGAGGCGGCCGAATACCGTGCCGAAGGCGACGAAACCGCACAGCGCATCCGCGCCCGGGCGGCGCGCGAAGTCACGGTGCTGACGGCCGAGGCGACGCGCGAGTCCGAAATCCTGCGCGGCGAAGGCGATGCCGAGAAGACCCGCATCCTGGGCGAAGCCTATGGCCAGGACGCCGATTTCTTCGGCTTCTACCGCTCGATGCAGGCCTATCAGGACGCCATGCCGGCCGGCAGCACCACGGTGGTGCTCTCGCCGAACAGCGATTTCTTTAAATATTTCGGCCACGGCCCGGGCGGCAAGTAGCGCATTATTCCCGCTCCCCTTCCGGGGGAGAGGGCAAGGGTGAGGGGGTGCCGACGGCATTGTCTTGCTCTTCAACACCCCCTCACCCCGACCCTCTCCCCCCGCAGGGGGCGAGGGAGAGTAAGCGGCGCCGCCTTATTGGCTTCACATTCGGTTCGCATAGGATGGCGCTTCGCAAATCACTGCGCCTTCGAGGTCTTATTACTTATGCGTCATCACTGGCTCGTCGCGGCCGCCATCCTCGTGCCGTTCGTCCTTCAGGGCGGCAGCGCCGCTGCGCCCGCACATCATGCGCCGGCTCCAGCTGCGTTCGCGCACCAGGCGCCGCCGGCTGCCGTACCGGTTCGCGGCGCTCCGGCTTCGTTTGCGGATCTTTCGGCGCGCCTGCTGCCGATGGTGGTGAATATCGCGACGACCGAAACGCTCAAGCCCGTCGCAGCGACGCCTGGTTTGCCGAACATCCCGCCCGGCTCGCCGCTCGCCGACCTCTTCAAGAATTTTCTCGGCACGGGCCGCGCCGTGCCGCGTCACGTCACGTCGCTGGGCTCCGGCTTCATCATCGATCCGACCGGCTATATCGTGACCAACAATCACGTCATCGCGGACGCGGACCAGATTTCGGTGACCTTGAACGACGGCACCACCTTGCCCGCCAAGCTGATCGGCCGTGACGAGAAGACCGATCTTGCGTTGCTCAAGGTGAATTCGCGCAGACCCCTGCCGTCGGCCAAGTTCGGCGACTCCGATCATGCCCGCATCGGCGACTGGGTCATCGCCATCGGCAATCCATTCGGTTTGGGTTCCACCGTCACTGCCGGCATCGTCTCGGCGCGCAACCGCGACATCGAAGCCGGACCCTATGACGATTTCATCCAGACCGACGCGCCGATCAATCGCGGCAATTCGGGCGGGCCGCTGTTCGACATGGACGGCAATGTGGTGGGTGTGAATTCGGCGATCTATTCGCCCAGCGGCGGCTCGGTCGGCATCGCCTTCTCGATACCGTCGAATCTCGTGCGCGCGGTGACCTGGCAGCTGCGTCAGTTCGGCCAGGCGCGGCGCGGCTGGATCGGCGTGCGCATCCAGCAGGTGACGGACGATCTCGCCGAAGGCCTGGGGTTGCCCGGCACATCGGGCGCGCTGATCGCGGACGTCTCGCCGGGCGGACCGGCGGCGCGCGGCGGCATCCAGAACGGCGATTTCATCACGGGGTTCGACGGCAAGTCCGTGTCGGACTCGCGCGCCCTGTCGCGTGCGGTGGCGGACACGCCGATCAACAAGTCGGTCGGAGTCGAACTCTTCCGCAAGGGGCGCAAGCTGAATGTGCGCGTGACCGTGCTGCGGCTGACTGAAAAGCCCTCGGCGCCGCCACCGCATGCACCGCCCGCGCCGCCGCCCAAGGTGTCGATGCTCGGCCTCTCGCTCGGCCCGCTCGATGGCGCCGGCCGCAACCAGTTTCGGATTTCAAATGCGGTTCAGGGCGTGCTTGTGGTCGACGTGGCGCCCGACAGCCCCGCTGCGGAGAAGAACATCCGGCCAGGCGATGTCATCGTCCAGGTCCAGGGCGCCAATGTGAGAACGCCGCAGGACGTGACCAATCGCATCGCAGCCGATCGCAAGGCCGGCAAGAAGGTCGAACTGCTGCTGGTCAATCGCGGTGGCGACGTGGCGTATGTCGCGGTGAAGTTGAATTGATCCGATGCCATTTCACCATGGCCGCCCTCGCGGCGGCCACCCAGTGGTCGCGCGTCCGCGCGCCAAGAAATGCAAAAATTGCGGCATCGACACGCCGCGCTGGGTGGCCGGGTCAGGCCCGGCCATGGTGATTGAGTTTCAATCCTCCCGCACCATCTCCTCATCGCGATAACCCTGCAAATAAAGTAACGCGGTGAGATCGCCATGCGTGATGGTGGCGCCCGCCGCGGCCGCGACGATCGGCTTGGCGTGATAGGCGACGCCGAGACCGGCACGCTGGATCATCGCCAGGTCGTTGGCGCCATCGCCGACCGCAAGCGCATCGCCCGTTGCAAGACCGAAGTCGGCGACGGCTTTTTCCAGCGCGGCAAGCTTGGCTTCGCGGCCGAGGATTGGTTCGCGGACCAGACCCGTCAGTACGGCGCCGTCGTCGAGCAGCTCGTTCGCCTGGTCGGCGTCAAACCCGGCGTCCTTGGCGATGCGCGAAGTGAAATAGGAAAAGCCGCCCGACACCAGAAGCGATCGAGCGCCGTGCTTGTGCATCGTGGCGACCAGCGTCTTGGCACCGGGATTGAGCCGGATGCGCCCGGCATAGACGCGCTGCAAGGCCGTCAGCGAAAGGCCTTTTAGCATCGCCACGCGTTCACGCAGGGCGGCGGCGAAGTCGAGCTCGCCGCGCATGGCACGGTCGGTGATGGCGGAGACCTTCGCCTTGATGCCCGCCATGTCGGCCAGCTCGTCGAGACACTCGCAATTGATGATCGTCGAATCCATGTCAGCGATGAGCAGCTTCTTGCGGCGGTTTTCGGCAGGCAGGACGTTCACGTCGACCGGCTGTCTGGAAAAATGCGTGCGCGCGCGTTCGAGCACCTGAACGGGATCGTGATCGAAGGCGATTTCCAGCGCCCGGCCCGGCGACAGCCACACCTCACGCCCGACATCGGGCAGCGGCATATGCACCGAATCGGCCGCAGCGCCGATGACGCTGAGAATGTACGGCAGGGTCACGGCTTGGCGGGACGCTTCTTGAAGCGCAGGTCGTACGCCGCCTGGATGCGGTCACGGCGCTTGCCGAGGCGCTCGATCTCGTCCTTCAGGCCGCGCATGCGGGCGATGTCGATGGCGCGCTCGATATTGTAGCGGGCGTCTTCCAGCGCCGCGCGTACGTCCGCACCGCGTGCGTCGTATATTGCGCTCATGGCCTCTTCCGCCAGCGCCTCGAACCGTGCGATTTCTGCCGTGTCGCTCACAAAGGCTGCACCTTGAACGTCGACGCCATTCTTATCGCAGGCACCACCGCAAGCGGCAAGTCGCGTGCGGCATTGCAACTGGCGCAGCGCATCGGCGGCGTCATTGTGAACGCCGATTCCATGCAGGTTTATCGCGAGCCGCGCATTTTGACGGCACGGCCGAGCGACGCGGACATGGCGAAAGCGCCGCACCTGCTCTATGGCCACGTCCCGGCGCGCGAAGCCTATTCGACGGGACGATTCGAGAGCGATGCGGGGCATGCTCTGGTCGAGCTGCGCTCGAGCAAGCGCATTCCGATCTTCGTCGGCGGCACCGGCCTCTATTTCACTGCGCTCACAGAGGGTCTTTCCGAGATGCCCGTTGTCCCGGCCGGTATACGCGAGGCGGCGCGCGATCGGCTCGATGAAATCGGTCACGAGGCGTTCCATGCCGAACTCGCCCGCCGCGATCCGCAGATGGCCGCCCAACTCAGTCCGGGCGACAGCCAGCGCATGCTGCGCGCCTTCGAGGTGTTCGAAGCGTCCGGCAAGCCACTGTCCTTCTGGCAGAAGAATGCCGGCAAGCCCGTGCTCGCGGGCCTGCGACTGGCGAGGTTCGTGCTCGATGTGCCGCGGCCGCTGCTGCATGAGCGGATCGAGGCGCGGTTTCGCGCGATGTTGGCGGGCGGCGCGATGGCAGAAGCACTGGCGCTGGAGAACCTCAATTCCGATCTGCCCGCAGCCAAGATCATCGGGCGCCGTGAACTGCTTGCGCTGCACGCTGGTGCAATGGACGAAGAGGCTGCGATCGCGCGGGCGGTGACCTCCACCCGTCAATATGCCAAGCGTCAGGACACCTGGTTCCGCAATCAACTGACCGACTGGACCCGGATGGATGCGACGGATCACCGCAATATTGTTACCAATTTGCTACTGCTCACATGATTAAATTGCTTGACGGCGAATCGCTCTTTCCGTATTTTGCGCCGCAACCAAGGGGAAGAGCCGTGAATCTGGCACTCGTACTTATTGGAAGGCCGCTGAACGGACGGGGATAGGCCCCGATTTCCGGCGCAGCGGCTTTGAAACCAGGGGGCGGCAACGCCCCTTTCGCTTTTGTGCTGCAACGCATTTGACGACGAAGGATGTCCGTCATGGACAAGGACGAAAACTCCCCCGGCAGCGCGGCTGCCCTCGACAAATATTCGGGCGCCCCCGCGCGCGAAGGGGCCATCCAGCTTTCGGGCGCCGAGATGGTAATCCGCGCCCTGAAGGATCAGGGCGTCAAGCACATCTTCGGCTATCCCGGCGGAGCGGTGCTTCCGATCTACGACGCGCTGTTTGCCGCGGACGGCATCACGCATGTCCTTTGCCGTCACGAACAGGGCGCGGCGCACGCGGCCGAAGGCTATGCGCGTTCGACCGGCAAGCCCGGTGTGGTGCTGGTGACCTCCGGCCCCGGCGCCACCAACGCGGTCACCGGCCTCACCGACGCGCTGATGGACTCGATCCCGATCGTCCTGCTGAGCGGACAGGTCGCCACGCATCTCATCGGCACCGACGCATTCCAGGAATGCGACACGGTCGGCATCACGCGCGCCTGCACCAAGCACAACTGGCTGGTGAAGGATGTCAACGACCTGTCGCGCGTGCTGCACGAGGCGTTCCAGATCGCGACCACCGGCCGTCCCGGTCCGGTGGTGGTCGATATTCCCAAAGACGTTCAGTTCAAGAAGGGCGCCTACATCGTGCCGGACTCGGTGCGCCATCGCACCTACAAGCCGAAGACCGATCCGGAACTGGGCGCCATCGTCAAAGCCATCGATATGATGGCCAATGCGAAGAAACCGCTGTTCTACACGGGCGGTGGCATCATCAATTCCGGCCCGCAAGCCAGCCGGCTGATGCGCGAACTGGTTCAGCTCACCGGCTTTCCGATCACCTCGACCTTGATGGGCCTCGGCGCCTATCCCGCTTCCGATCCGCAATGGCTCGGCCTTGTCGGCATGCACGGAACCTACGAGTCCAACCACGCCATGCATGACTGCGACCTGATGATCTGTCTGGGCGCGCGCTTCGACGATCGCGTCACGGGCAAGATCGATCTGTTCTCGCCGAACTCCAGGAAGATCCATCTCGACATCGATCCGTCGCAAATCAACAAGAATGTGCGCGTCGACCTGCCGATCGTCGCCGACGCCGCCAAGGCGCTGAAGGAGATGCTGCATTTCTGGAAGACACAGCGGCGCAAGGTCGACGCGCCGGCACTGAGGGAGTGGTGGAAACAGATCGATGTGTGGCGCGCCAAGAAATCGCTGTCGTTCAGGAACTCCGATACGATCATCAAGCCGCAATATGCAGTCGACCGGCTCTACGAGCTCACCCGCGGCCGCGACGTCTACATCACCACCGAAGTCGGCCAGCACCAGATGTGGGCGGCGCAGCGCTTCAAGTTCGAGGAGCCGAACCGCTGGATGACATCGGGCGGACTTGGAACAATGGGCTACGGACTTCCCGCAGCGGTCGGCGTGCAGGTGGCGCACCCTGACTCTCTGGTGATCGACATTGCCGGCGAAGCCTCGGTGCAGATGACGATGCAGGAGATGTCGACGGCGGTGCAATACGACCTGCCGATCAAGATCTTCATCCTGAACAACGAATATATGGGCATGGTGCGCCAGTGGCAGCAGCTGATGCATGGCGGGCGCTATTCGCATTCCTATTCGGAGGCCTTGCCCGATTTCGTCAAGCTGGCGGAGGCCTATGGCGCCGTCGGTATTCGTGCCGACAAACCCGCCGAGCTCGATGCCAAGATTCTCGAGATGATCGATGTCAGACGGCCCGTCCTGTTCGACTGCCGCGTTGATCAGAAGGAGAATTGCTATCCGATGATCCCGTCCGGCGCGGCGCACAACGAGATGATCCTCTCCGACGCCGATGACGGCACGCCGACAGAGGAAGGCAAGATGCTGGTTTAGCGAATCCCCTCTCCCCCGCTGAAGCGTGGGAGAGGGAGAAGTCTTGAGAAAACGATGCAGCAGAAAATGCCCAGAACCGAACGCCACACCATCGCCGTGCTCGTCGACAACGAGGCGGGCGTGCTGGCGCGCGTGGTCGGCCTGTTCTCGGGACGCGGCTACAACATCGAGTCGCTGACGGTGGCCGAAGTCGATCACGCGGCGCACACCTCGCGTGTCACCATCGTGACCTCCGGCACGCCCGAAGTGATCGAGCAGATCGAGGCGCAACTGCGCCGCCTGGTGCCGGTGCACCGCGTCGTCAACTGGACCACGTCGACTCCCGGCATCGAACGCGAAATGGCGCTGGTGAAAGTGTCCGGCAGTGGCGAGAAGCGGGTCGAGGCCATGCGCATCGGCGAAATCTTCCGCGCCCATGTCGTCGACACCACGCATAACAGCTTCGTGTTCGAGATCACCGGCGCGCCGTTCAAGATCGACCAGTTCATCGAGCTGATGCGTCCGCTCGGCCTGGTCGACGTCTCGCGCACTGGCGTCGCCGCGATTTCCCGCGGCCCGGAGGCGATGTAGTGACACACTCCGCTTGACATGGCGCGCGAACGCGGGCCACCCAGGTGGGCATAGAGTTATTCGGCGCGCCGACGCGCGCGGATGGGTGGCCCGGACAAGCCGGGCCATGACGTATCTGGTTTAGGAGCTCTCACATGCGCGTCTATTACGATCGGGATGCCGATCTGAATTTCATCAAGAACAAGAAGGTCGCCATCATCGGTTTCGGTTCGCAGGGCCATGCCCATGCGCTGAACATGCGCGACTCCGGCGTGAAGGAGGTCGTGATCGCGGCGCGTCCCGGTCCGTCTGCGAAGAAGGCCGAGGCCGCCGGCTTCAAGGTGATGTCCAACGCGGATGCCGCCAAATGGGCCGACGTCATGATGATGGTGACGCCGGACGAGCTGCAGGCCGATATCTATCGCGGCGACCTGCACGGCAACATGAAGCAGGGCGCGGCGCTGCTCTTCGCGCACGGCTTCAACATCCATTTCCGCTTGATCGAGCCGCGCGCCGATCTCGACGTGCTGATGGTTGCGCCCAAGGGCCCGGGCCACACCGTACGCGGCGAATATCAGAAGGGCGGGGGGGTGCCGTGCCTGATTGCAATCCACCAGGATGCGAGCGGCAATGCGCACGACCTCGGCCTCGCCTATGCAAGCGCCATCGGCGGCGGCCGCGCCGGCGTGATCGAGACCAGCTTCCGCGAGGAATGCGAAACCGACCTGTTCGGCGAGCAGTCCGTTCTGTGCGGTGGCCTGGTCGAACTCATCCGCGCCGGGTTCGAGACTCTCACCGAAGCCGGTTACGCGCCCGAGATGGCTTATTTCGAATGCCTGCACGAAGTGAAACTGATCGTCGATCTGATCTATGAAGGCGGCATCGCCAACATGAACTACTCGATCTCCAACACGGCCGAGTATGGCGAGTATGTCACCGGCCCGCGCATCATCACGGCGGAAACCAAGCGCGAGATGAAGCGCATTCTTGACGATATCCAGACCGGCAAGTTCGCGCGCGACTGGGTGCTGGAGAACAAGGCCGGCCAGGCTTCGTTCAAGGCGACGCGCGCCCGCGGCGCGGCACATCCAATTGAAGAAGTCGGCGCTCGCCTGCGAGCGATGATGCCCTGGATCACCAAGAACAAGCTGGTGGACGTCTCGAAAAACTAAATGTCATCCCCGGCGAGCGCCGCAACGCGGCGCGAGGGAGTTCATAGCGGCAGCGTATGAACGATCTAGGCGCCAACGGTGTAGCCTTAGGAACCTGGGTCCCCTTCCCTCGCACTCACGCTTGCAGCGTTCGCACTCGCCGGGGATGACAGCTGTATTTTGGGCGGAGAATCTCGCTAATCTCCCACCATGCGCATCGGAACACCGCTCTCGCCCTCGGCGATCAAGGTCATGCTGCTGGGTTCGGGCGAGCTCGGCAAGGAAGTCGTCATCGCGTTGCAGCGGCTGGGCGTCGAGACCATCGCCGTCGACCGCTATGCCAACGCGCCCGGACAGCAGGTCGCGCATCGCGCGCATGTCATCGATATGACCGACGCCAAGGCGTTGCGCGCATTGGTGGAAAAGGAACGCCCGCACCTGATCGTACCCGAGATCGAAGCCATCGCGACCGACGAACTTCTACGCATCGAGGCAGACGGACTGGCTACCGTCATCCCCACGGCGCGCGCTGCGCACATCACCATGAACCGCGAACGCATCCGCCGCCTAGCCGCCGAAGAGTTGAAGCTGCCGACCTCACCCTATGCCTTCTGTTCGTCGCTGGAGGAATTGCAGGCGGCCACCACGCGGATCGGTTTTCCCTGCTTCGTCAAACCGGTCATGTCCTCGTCCGGCAAGGGCCAGTCGAAACTCAAATCGGCGGACGATGTTGGCAAAGCGTGGGACAAGGCACTCACGGCCGGCAGAGTGAAGGAAGCGCGCGTCATCGTCGAGGGCGAAATCAAATTCGACTTCGAGATCACGCAGCTCACGGTGCGCGCGGTGGACGGAAGCCATTTCTGCGAACCCGTCGGCCATGTGCAGATCGATGGCGACTATGTCGAATCCTGGCAGCCGCAGGCGATGACTCCCGCCGCACTGGAAAAGGCACGCGACATGGCCGGAAAGATCACCGCCGCGCTGGGCGGTCATGGCATCTTCGGCGTCGAATTGTTCGTCAAGGGCGATGACGTCTGGTTCTCCGAAGTCTCGCCGCGACCGCATGATACCGGCCTCGTCACGCTGGTCAGCCAGTATCAGAGTGAGTTCGCCCTCCACGCCCGCGCCATTCTCGGCCTGCCAGTTTCCACCGAACTGAAATCGCCCGGCGCGTCGGCCGTGATCTATGGCGGCATGGATGCGAACGGCATCGCTTTCGACGGCATCGACGAAGCCTTGCGTGTTCCGCAAAGCGAGCTGCGGCTGTTCGGCAAGCCGGAATCCTATGTCAAGCGGCGGATGGGCGTTGCGCTCGCCCGCGGAGATGATACCAACGAGGCGAGGGGGCGCGCCAAGACGGCGGCCGCGTTTGTGAAACCGGTGAAAACTTAACCATGCGAGTACCGGACGAAAAGATTGCCGAGATCTGGGATCGCGGCTTCACCGTGGTCGAGAATTTCATCGACCAGGAGTCGCTGAAGGCGGCGCAGGAGGCGCTGTGGACGATTTATCCCCAGCCCGAGGACTATTTCGCCGACCCGGAGAAATATCCCAAATTCGGCAAGTCGCAATTCTCCGGCATTCACCTCTTTCCCTTTCCCGCGTGGGAGATCAACCGGCTCTGCGTCTATCCCGCTCTGATCGATATGGCGGAGCGTTTTCTCAAGACGACGGAGATCGACTGCTACAAGGGTGAGCTGTGGGCGAAATATTCCGGCGCCATCAACTACGATCAGTATCATCATCGCGACTATCGCAATCACACCATCGTCGTGCCGCGCGAGGATGGCGCCAACGCGCAAATGACGACGTTCATCCTGCTGTCGGACGTGACGGACAAGGACGGGCCGACCAAAGTCGTGCCGCTGCGGGAAACACGCAACGTTCCGATCGGCCAGGCGCAGACCAAATTCGGCACCTGGTTCGACAAGGAAGTCTCGATCGAAGGGCCAGCCGGCAGCCTGATGGTCTACAAGACCGACGTGTTCCATCGCGGTTCGAACTTCACCGCGCCGAACCGTTCGCGCTTTGCCATTCTCACCGATTTCAAGACGCGCGCCTGGCGCTGGCAGGGCAAGCTTGCCTGGCCCGACGAGTCCGAGCGGCCGTCCTGGGACGAGGCGATGACGAAGATGACGCCGCGCCAGCGCGACCTGTTCGGCTGGCCGCCGATCG